>JAGNMH010000131.1 GCA_017991275.1 Acidobacteriota bacterium | reverse complement strand
TATGTTTTCGACTGAAGTCATTACTTCGGTGTTGGGTTTAATGCCGCCGCCGCCAAAAACTGCCTTACCGGCTGGAGTGTAGTATTTGTTGCTGTCGTTGTTTTGTTTAACCGGTGTTGGGGCTTTGCCATTTGCCATGGTCGAGGTTTCACGGCGAGCATAAAAGTAATCGTAAATACCCAGATCATTATAAGGTCGCTGAATCAGACGACCGCTTGGCGTGTAATAACGCGCCGTGGTCAGTGTCAATCCGGTTCCTCCGCGCAAACGGTAAACAGTTTGCACCAGACCTTTGCCAAAACTTTCCTCGCCGACCAGCCAGGCTCGGCCACGATCCTGCATTGCTCCGGCGACGATTTCCGAAGCCGAAGCCGAATCACCATTTATCAAAACGACCAGAGGCATGGTTTCAGGCTCTGAGTTTTCAGAACGATAAACCTGGGGCTGGTAATGGCCTTCGCGTCCGCGAACCGAAACGATTTCCAATCCGCGAGGCAAAAAAGTTTCGGCGACTTGAATGGCTTGTCGCAGCAATCCTCCCGGATTGTCGCGCAAATCCAACAGCAGGGAGGTCATGCCTTCTTTCTTCAACAGTTCGATCGAGTTGTGCAGCTCTTCGGTGGTGTCCTGGTTGAATCCGCCGGTCAAACCTACGTAACCGACAGTCGGGCGAATCAGAAAGCTGTTGCGAACCGATGGGAATGGAACTTCGTCGCGTTCAATGTCAAATGTCAGCGGTTCAGGTTCGCCCGCGCGTTCGACAGTAATTTTGACAGACGTGTTGTAATCACCGCGAACGTGTTTCAGTGCGTCCGACTGAGTCCAGTTTTTTGCCGATTTTCCATCAACTGCAAGAATGGCGTCGCCGTATCGCAATCCGGCTTTTTCAGCAGGCATGCCTGGGCTGACTCCAAGAACATAAAGCCTTTCGTCACGCTGATTGACTGAAACACCTATGCCATAAAAATGGCTGCTCTGTTCGTCCTGCATTTCGTTGAACTCCCGACGGTCGAAAAATCCCGAATGTGGGTCCAGCGTGTGAAGCATTCCCAAAACGGCGCTGCGAGTCAGGCGGAATTTGTCTGGCGGGCTGACGTAACTCTCTTCAATCTTATCAAGTGCCTGAACGTAAGTTTGCACAATGGGATCGTTAGCCATTTCCCTGCTGGGTTTGAGCGATTCGGAATCTTCACCGAATAAAACCCCGCCAAGCGCACAGAAAGCCAAAATCGCCAACGACAGAATCACCACTACGCGCTGTTTGGCGGTCAATTTTCCGAATTGGGGGAATGACATCTTCATCATGTTTGTGTCGGTACCCCGTCCATAAGGGAGGGGGGTGGTAAACTCAAAACAAAGAAGGCTGCGAAATTAACGACTCCGGTTCGATGATCGTTTGACCGATCATTCGTTTGAACTGATTGGCGGACGCAGGCGAATGTCCCTGAAAGTGGTTGTTGAAATAACCGTAAACGGTTTCGACTCGCTGGCGCAAAAAGTCGAAAGCTTCTGTCCATTCTTGCAGTTCGCGTTCGCGGTTGATCTGCACGTGGGAAAAATCCGTCAAATCACGCGGCCCCATCCATCGCACATAAGCCACAGGTGAAGTTACGCGATCAAGTATCTGAAACGATAACCCGCGCTGAATCCATTTACCTTCGACAAACGCCAGGGCGACTTCACGTTCGGAAAGCATCTTCAAGACTCGATCAAGTGTCGGTTCTATCACCCAGCCCGCATCGCGGAACTCCACGGCAAAGCGAATGTCGGCGGGCAGAATTCCAATGAACTTTTCAAAGGTCGCCAACTCCTGCGTAGAAAAATCAGGCGGCAATTGAATCAACACCATTGCCAATTTTTCTTCCAGCCCGCGAATTCGCTGGCAAAACTGATCCAACACTTCCTGGCAATCTTCCAATCGCCGTTGATGTGTAATCTGTTGAGGCAATTTCAAAGAATAAGTAAAGCCCGCCGGCGCACGGTTTCGCCAGGATTTGATCGAAGCTTCGGAAGGTATGGCGTAAAAACTGGAATCAATCTCGACCGTGTTGAACACTCGCGCATACAAATCCAGAAACTCCGACGCCCTGCTACCTCGCGGATAAAATGACCCTACCCAGCCGTCGTAATTCCATCCTTGAGTGCCAATGTGAACTTCGCTCACAGAAAAATCCTTTTCCTTTTGAGGGGGAAATTCGGCTTGTGAAGCCAGGTCAGTCCTCGCCAGCCATCATATACGATCCAACTCCGCCCAACCAACAGTGGCAAGTCGCTATCTTTATTACATTTATAGTTCTCGATCTGTTCCTGTTGCCTCTAAGTATTTTTTTGAATTTGCAAAAATCCCGTTGACAGTTTCAGGTTGCGGGCGTATAAAACTGACCGGTCGGTCAACTTGCTAAAGGTTGGCTCCTGAATGTTGAAAGTAAAAATCTGGTCAAAGAAGTTCATTAAAAATGGCAGCAAAACAGTTCGTTCAAGAATATGAAGATCAGCGTCGCGAAGAGTTAATCAAGGCGACCTATTTCGAGGTAGCCGAGAAGGGCTACTCTGCTGTCACGTTGCAGGATATTGCCAAGCGCGCCGGGGTCAGCAAAGGTTCAACGCTTTATTATTTTGCGACAAAAGAAGACCTGTTTCTGGGTGCATTGGAGTGGATTATCGAAGAGGTGCATGCTCGGATTCATAAAGCTATCGCCTCTGCTGATGACCCGGTCGCCAAGATGAAAGCCGTTATTGGAGTTATATTTGGCAACGCACAAGAAAGCCGACAGTTCTTTATGGCTTATTCTGATTTCGTCAGTTTAGGGACCAGAAACGGACGATTCCATGATTTGACGGCCAAGTTTTATGAAGGCTGTTGCGGTCACGACAGAGATATTATCGAGTTAGGAATCAAAACTGGAGATTTTCGCGCGGTAGATATTGATGACGCCAGTTCCATGGTTCGCGCTCTGATAGATGGGATGATGATGCAGTGGTTTTTTTCGTCTCAGGGAACCTTCGACGATTACAGACGTCGCTGTGAGCGAATCGTTCTGGATTACCTGATAGGCGGCAAAATGTCAGTTCTGGCGAAGGCAGCCTGAAAAGGCTAATTTTTTTGAGAATGCACTGACTGTCCGGTCAGTTAATACTCAAGAGTAACAAAACACAGCAGGAAAAATAGGAGGGAGTTTTATGTTTAATCGTTTCTCGAATATTGTTTTAGCGTTGGCAGTGACAGCAGTTTTAACTGTGACAGTTGCGGCTCAGGCCAAGGTTGAAAAGAAGGTTTCTTTTTATCTGGACGGCAAAGTTGGCAATGAGCTTGTCAAAAAAGGCACTTACACCGTTGCCATCCCGGATTCTGAACAGGGCACCGTCGAAATCAAAGTCGGCAAAAAAGTGGTCACGGCTCAGTTCACCAAAAAGTCGAACGCCAACCAAGCCGATGCCGACAAGATGACTTACCGTGAAAATGCGGACGGCACTCGTTCGGTTGCTTCGATCACGCCGCGTGGCCAGAAATTCACTCTGGTTTTGGCGGAAACGGCAAGCAGCGTGGCGAAACAGTAAATTTGGACAGCAAGTTTCATAAGTTTTGTACTGGCGGAATACTTAACGGCTCGCAGCGGAAACGTTGCGAGCCTATTTTTTTCGTTCGATAAAGTTCAGCAACAGCATGACAACTGCGCCGGTTGCAACGCCATAAATCAGTGAAGGAATCCCGCTGTAACCTCTTCCAGCCGTCAGCCAGTCAATGGTGAAAGTTCCGGCCACCGAAACCAGCATCGCCGGAATAACCGCCTTGGCTGAAATTCGTTTTGAATATAAGCCTGCAATCAGCGGCAATAACGGAGCCGACGACAGCAAGGTGTAAAAGATCGTCAAAGCCGAAATAACATCCCGCAAAATAATCGCCAGCAATGCTCCTAGTCCGCCGCAAATCACCGCAGTGATTTTTACCACTTTCAGTAAAAGCTTGTCGTCGGCTCCGGGATTGATGAAGGTTTTGTACAGGTCTTTGCTAAGCGAAGTGCTGAGCATAAACAACACCGCATCCGCCGAACTGACTTCGGCGGCAAAGATTGCCCCCAGCAACAGCCCGCCCAGCCAGACCGGCAAAGCCTTGGTCATTAACATAGGCAAAGCCAGTTCGCGGTTTGCCAGATCAGGGAAATTATTAAACGCAATCATTCCCAGCAAGGCTGGAACGACAGCGAACCCCAACAGGCAAAAAGCATTTACCGAAACTCCCCAGCGGACAGCTTTTTCGTCGCGCGCTCCAAAAATCTTTTGGAGCAAGCCGGGCGAAATTACGAACGCAGGAACCAGCAAAGCCAGATAGCGCAAAATTCCCGAAGCTCCAATTCCCGTGAAGCTGTTCATCTTTTCCAGTTTGTCTGAGACCGAAGCTGGCGGATAAAAGTGCGATTGACTGAACTTCAGCAGGTAAATCAGCGCCAGCCCGAACCCAATCAGCTTGACCACCAACTGCAAAGCGTTCACGCGCGCCGTGCCGAACAATCCACCTGACGCGAAATAAATCGTTGCCACGACTGCTCCGATCAAACAGCCAACCGGCTTGCTCAAACCCGCCGTGACGTTCAGCACCCAGGCAATGGCGATCAATTGCCCGGCCAGAATTGCCAGCGAACCTGCCCAAAGCAGTAATGCCACAAGGCCGCGAACTTTGCGGTCGTAACGAAATTCCAGATAATCGCCGACCGTGAACAGGTTGTTATCACGCGCCACGCGCCAGATTTTCGGGCCAACGGTGAAAGCCAAAATAAGCGAACCTATGCCCGCTGAACCCACCCACCACCAGGCGGACAATCCGTCGCGATAACCCAGGCCCGCCGCGCCGACGGTTGATCCGGCGCCTATATTCGCAGCCAGCAAAGTCGAAAAAATTAGCCCTGTGCTCAAACCTCGCCCGGCGACAAAAAAATCGCTGGAAGCCGAAACTCGCCGCGACCAAAACACGCCAAGCCCAATCATCAAAACCGAATAGCCGATGAGAATCAGTAGGTAAGTCATAAAGTTTCCTGAGATGGAGTTGATTCCTGACAGAACCCGCGCAGCTTAGTGAGTTGGCTTCATCGAGGCAAGCATTCGTCATCGGCGTCGTGAATCAAGATAAAACTTACATGGATTTCATATTGGCTTGAACTCGACTTAACCGCACGCCGGTAAACTCAATACTTCAAAATCTAATTTCAGGCTAAAGTCCAACTTGTCTTTCCCAAATGCAGATGGCAGATTTCCATTCGACTGTGACCATTCAAACGCTGGCGCTGCCCAGCTTCAGACCTGACATATTACCAAAGGACGTTATGAGGAATTTGCCGGAATCGGCATTAAATGAATTGCGCGACCACGTGCTGCTGATGGGCGGCGAAGTCGAGCGCGCTATTGACGAGGCGACACGGGCGTTGATCGAACGCGACACCGATCTGGCTGAGCAGGTTTTGCGCGAAGACGACCGAGTTGATCGGCTGGAACTTGACGCGGATCAGATGTGCGTTCGGTTGCTGGGAATGCAATCTCAGGCCGCGAACGATTTACGACTGGTGGTCACGGCCATCAAGATCACTCCGATTTTGGAACGCATAGCTGATCACGCCTGCAACATTGCTCGCTCGGCGATTTACCTAAACGACGAACCGCAACTGAAACCTTATTTCGATCTGCCGAAAATGAGCTGGCTGGCCTGTGAAATGTTGCGACTGTCGCTGGATGCCTTTGCAGATGCCGATGCTGACACGGCTCGTGCGGTGATTGCCCGCGACGACGAAATTGACCGACTGTACGACCGCATCTTTCATGAACTGTTGGAAATTATGTCGAAAGACACGGCTTCGGCTGGCAGAGCCGCTCGGCTTTTGATGGTGGCCAAACACCTGGAGCGCATTGGCGATTACGTCACAGACATCTGCGAACTGATTGTTTATATGAAAGAAGCGTTGGTAATTAAACACGCCAGATGAGTAGTCGGAATTTGGTTAGTTGATAGTCAATAGAACTACCGGCTACCGATTCCCGACTACCGACTATTCTGAAAATATGAAACCTTACATCCTTATCATTGAAGACGATCCGGACATTGCTGAAAGCATTCGTTACAACCTGGAACGCGAAGGCACATTTCAGGCAAATGTTGCGTTGACCGGCGAGGAAGGTCTGAACATAGCCCTTGGCAAAGCGCAGGCGCGCCAGATCGAGGGCGGTTCTGCAACGCCGGATTTGTTCATTTTGGATTTGAACTTGCCGGGCATGAACGGCTTTGAGTTGTGCCGCCGTTTCCGAACTGAAGAGCTGACGCGCCGCATCCCGATCATTGTCTTGACCGCTCGCACCGATGAGCACGACAAAGTTCGCGGACTTGATCTGGGCGCGGACGATTACATGACCAAACCTTTTAGCGTGCGTGAACTGGTGGCCCGCGTCAGAGCCGCGTTGCGTCGTTCCGGTTTTGAATCTCAATCGCCGAAGATGTACGACGACGGGATGTTGAAGATTGATTACTCCGACTTTGCGGTTTTCAGTCAAAGAGAATCGGTCAAGCTGACTCGCAAGGAGTTTGCGCTGCTTTCTATCCTTTCGCGCAACAAAGGCCGGGTCGTTCCGCGCGAACAATTGCTGGATCAGGTTTGGGGATTGGAGTATTACGGCGAAGCGCGGACGCTGGACGTTCACATCAGCGGCTTGCGGAAAAAACTGGGCGTATGCGGTAATTGTATCGAAACGGTGATAGGGATCGGCTATCGCTTCCGCAGTGTTTCTGAAGTAGTCGGGAGTCAGTAGTCTGGAGTCGAAGATGAAGCTTTCGACAAGACTTTTCCGATTCCAGACCACGCATTGCCGACTACTCCACCAATGATTACCCGACGCAAAAAAATTATCCGGGCGACGATTGCGATGGTCGCGTTTTTCGCTCTGTACGAGACGGTAAAAACTGTGCTCTTTCCGGCGATGGGCGTGGTCACTTCGCACATCATTTCAATCATCGTCGTTGGAGTTATTACAGTGGTCATCGCTTTCTATGCCTACCGCCAACAATCGCAACTGCTGGCGGAGCGTGAACAAAGCAACCAACGATTGCGTGAGACGTTGGGCAAGTCGGAACACGACGAAACCTTGTTGCGTTCGATTCTGGCTTCAGTGGCCGAAGGGCTGGTAATCACCAATCGTAACTCCGAAGTTATTTTGCTTAATGATGCGGCTCGCAATTTGTTTGCGTTGGGGGCGAAACCCGTCAGTCGTCTGACAGACATAAGCCGCGATTCGCAGATTCACCGAACGCTTTCAAAAGTTCTTGCGACCGGCGACCGCATAGAAACCCGGTTGGAGGTTCGTGTTTCAGCCAACTCACCTGAAAGACGAGTTCTGAATATGCATGCTGCGCCGCTGAGGCTGGGCGACGGTCAGACTGATGGCGTCGTCAGCGCCTTTATTGACATCACAAAGCTGGAACGATTGGAGCGGGTGCGACAGGAATTTTTGTCGAACGTTTCGCATGAATTGCGAACCCCGCTGGCCGCGATCACGGCTTACACCGAAACGCTGATTGATGGCGGACTGGATGATTCCGACAACTCGCTTAGGTTTCTGAACACCATCCACCGCAACGCTGAACGAATGCGCGGACTGGTTAATGACGTTTCCGAATTATCCGCCATCGAATCCGGCACGGTCGCTTTATCGCCGGAACGCCTGCCATTGCGGCAATTCGTCAACGATGTTTTTACCGGCCTGGCTCCACGAGCTTCAAAGTATGGAGTCAAACTGGATAACAGAGTGGCAGAGGATTTTTATGTGGCTGCTGATCGGAGACGACTGGAACAGATAATCATCAATCTGGTGGACAACGGCATTAAGTTCAATCACCCCGGAGGCCGCGTCACCGTTACAGCCGACACCGGTGAAGATGGTCAGTACCAAATCATCCGTGTCTGTGACACCGGCGCGGGCATTCCCGCCGAGCATTTGCCGCGCGTTTTCGAGCGGTTTTACAGAGTTGACCAGGCACGTTCACGCGAAGCCGGGGGGACGGGATTGGGCCTGGCCATCGTCAAACATCTGGCTCGCGCCCATGGCGGAGAAGCTTACGTTACCAGCGAAGCGGGCGCAGGCAGCGAGTTTTCGATCAAATTACCCTTCACTTTACAATCCGAGTCAGTGCCGCGCGCGGTGACAAGCGCCTTTGCCGAGGTCTGAACCATGACGAACACAAATCAATTTCCGCCGATCAAAATCAAAAAACTTCATGAAGCTGCGCGTTTGCCTCAGCGCGGCAGCGACCTGGCGGCAGGGGCTGACCTTTGCTGTGTCGAAGCTTTTACATTGGAGCCGGGCGAGCGAAAACTTGTGCCGACCGGATTGGCCGCTGAAATTCCGCCCGGTTTTTATGGCCGCGTCGCGCCGCGTTCCGGTCTGGCAGTCAAACACGGCATAGACGTTCTGGCCGGAGTCATTGACGCCGATTATCGTGGTGAACTGAAAGTGCCACTGATAAATTTTGGCCACCAATCCATCAGCTTCAATTCCGGGGAACGCATAGCTCAGCTCATCATCGAACAAGCCGCGATGTGCGATTACGTCTGGACTGAAGAATTGGGTGACACGAAACGTGCCGAAGGCGGCTTTGGCTCAACTGGAAGCTGAGTTGCGCTAGCTGCCTGGATTGCGTATTTGCATGCGGCGGCTTTCGATGATGACTTGATAATCCACAATTGATTTCCTGCCGAGACGCAAGCCGGACAGCTCGCACAACATTTGCCCGCCAACAAGTTTCAAGAGTACGATGCCCTCGCACCTAATTCACCACAGCAAAGGAGCTACAACCATGAAAATCTCAATTCGTCTTTCTGCGCTGTTGCTTGCGTTCGCGGCGCTGCTTTCATTTTCGGCTTTTGCCCAGGATGCCAGCCAGGTTTTGCAGCTTTCGGTCGGCTATCGAACGATGAAAAATCGTTTGCCGATGAACGACGAAACTCGCAAACAGGTTGAAGACCTGGAAGCCAAAGCTCGTGCGGCCAACAACGACAAAAAGTACGGCGAAGCCATCAAACACATGACTCACGGCCTGGCGTTGATGCGAAAACAGCCGTGGACTCCGGTTGTTGCTTTGACTACGGGGACAGAGGTCAAACTGGAAAGTGCCATCTTTGATCCGGGTGACACGGTGAAAGTGACCTTGAGCCAGGTTTACACGCTGGACGAACCCATTGACGGCAAACTGAAAGGCGCGCTTTCAATCGCAATCACAAAAGACGGTAAGCAGGAAACGCTGAAAGAGCTTAAGCAGCTTGCCGATATTGAAGCCGATTTTACCAAACCACTTACCATTGAATCCGCAATCCCAGACCTGCCGGACGGCAATTACGAAATCGTCGTCAAGCTTTCGCCCAAGTCGAACGAACTGCTCTACAAATCAAATTCCATTCGCATCGCTCGTGGAGTAAACACCGAAGCCGGCGCTTTGAAAATTCGGGCGGCTATGTTTCGCGCCGATCTGGAAAAACGCAAAAGCCCTCTGCTGACGGCCTTGCCCGCCGCCGAATATAAGGCCTCGATGATTGATCTGGTCAACGCCGGGCAAATGCCTGTCGTTCGCACCGACTTGAAAGCCGCGATTGCCGAAGCCAATGCCATGCTGGATCAAATCGCCAAAGGCGAAAACCCGCTGAAGACCAAACGCGGAGACATTCATTGGGCTTATCAATCGGCGGTGGATCAATCTTTCCAGCCTTATCGGTTTTTCGTTCCGTCGAATTACGACGCCAAAAAGAAATGGCCGCTGGTTGTTGCTCTGCATGGAATGGGCGGCGACGAAAATTCATTCTTCGCCAGTTATAACAACGGAGAGATGAAACGCATCGCTGAAGCTCGTGGCTATTTGATTGTTTGTCCCAAAGGCCGAGCGCCCGCCTCGATGTACTTTGGTTCGGCTGAAACCGATGTG
>JAGNMH010000130.1 GCA_017991275.1 Acidobacteriota bacterium | reverse complement strand
GCGAACCCAGCGTTGTGCATCACGTCATCATCACCGTACGCGAACCCGCCGACGGCAATCTGCCTCCTGCCGGAGAGATCAAACCCAACGCGCAGCGCGTCAACCCTGAAAATGCGAACAGCTCAGTGGGGCAGCGGCAACAGCGTCAAGGAGCGCAGCGTCGTGGCGGCAATCCGGACGGTCAGTTAGTTGGTTGGGCGCCTGGGATGGAACCGCTGATTCTGAAGCCGGGTCAGGCCAAATTGGTCAAAAAAGGCTCAGTGCTGGTTTTCCAGATGCATTACACCACCAACGGAGCAGCCGCCACCGACCGCACACAAGTCGGTTTGTGGTTTGCCAAAGCTCCGGTTGAAAAACGAGTTATTACTCAGGGCGTGTTTGTTGATCCGCAAAAACTGGTTATCCCGGCAGGCGATCCAAACTTTGAATCCCGCTCTTCTTACACTTTCCCGGAAGACGTTCACATCAATCTGTTCATGCCGCATATGCACGTTCGCGGCAAAGATTTCATTTACACGCTGGTTTATCCCGACGGCACGAAGAAGGTTTTGTTGAACGTGCCGAAGTACGATTTCAACTGGCAATTGAGCTATATCACCAAAGAACCTATTGCCGTGCCGAAGGGCAGCCGCATAGAATGCGTCGCGCATCACGACAATTCGGCGAACAACAAATTCAATCCCGACCCAAGCATCACCGTCCGCTGGGGTGATCAGACCTGGGAAGAGATGATGATTGGCTGGATTGATTACACGATTGATAGTCAAAACCTCCGGGCGCAGCAAACTGCGTCGAAATAGTTTCACGAAATACGATAGACAGGATTGGCAGGATTTTTCGGGATTGTTCTCACTTCCGAAAAATCCTGCAAACCTGTCTGTTCTTACCTCGAAAAGGAGCAATTCAATGTGGATTCCTAAGGCAGTCAGAGATTTGAGAAAAGGCGTTGATTCGCCTATGCCGACACAGGCTGTGTCTAACGAAGAGTTCATCCCTCGCCCACAGAGCGAGCCGCAAAAGAAGGTCGAGCATTTGATCGGCGAATTTTCCGAAGTGCGCGCTAAAAAACTTGGCATGCAGCGCCGCGACTTTATGCGGACTTCTATGGGGTTGGCGACCTGCTTTTTGGCTTCAAACGAAGTCTTCGGAAAATGCTGGGACGTTGATGAGGTTGAAACCTGGGAAGCGGCGGCGGTTGATGAAAAATGGCCTAAGGACGAATACTTCATCATTGATGTCCAGGCGCATTTCACTAACGGTTTGCCGGTCGGTAATTTCCGTCAAATGGAGTTCGTCAAGAACATGGGCTTCAATTTGAAGAATGACGCCGATGCTTACAGCTTCCAGAACTTCGTCAAGGAAATGTACTTCGACAGCGAAACCAAGATGGTTGTCATTTCCGGCGTGCCAGGCAAAGAAAATTTGCGCGACGCCAATGGCAAAGTTTTGATTGACGCCGAGCGCACTCCTGGAGTTTCTGGCAAGGTTTTGCCTAGTTGGGTGATGGCCAAAGCGCGCAAACAGATCAATGAACTGGCCGGTTCACAACGTGCTTTGAATCAGGGCAATCTGGCTCCGAATCATTACTGGGATAAAGTCAAAAACCAGATGAACAAGGCCGAGTTGCTGGAACAGATGGAACGCGAGATCAAGGAATACGGCATTAGTTCCTGGAAATGGTATTGCCACACTGATCCGGCGCAAACAGGCAACGGATTCCAGCTTGATGACGATAACGCCCAGTTCTTCATTGAAGAGTCCCGCAAGCGCGGTTTGAAACTTATTAGCACACACAAGGGGTATTCGTACCAGTCGCGCACGCTTGGGCATCTGGCCAACCCGAAAGATGTCGAGAAAGCGGCATTGAGAAATCCCGACTTTAACTTTGTTGTTTACCATTCAGCTATCAAACACGGTTCAAACGAACCCAACTGGTTGGAGTCGAATCAATACGACCCGAAGACCGGCGATTTTCTTTGGCATTCGGTGTTGATGGACATCAAAAAGCGCAATCCGAAGATGAACAACGTGTATTGCGAAATCGGCAGCTTTTTCAACATTCTGGCTGTCACCGATCCGATCATGGCAATGCACGGGTTAGGTAAGAACATCAAATACTACGGTTCCGATCACGTCATTTGGGGAACGGATTGTCTGTGGTGGGGTTCGCCGCAATGGGGCGTTGACGCACTGAAACGATTCCAGATTTCAGATGAAATGTGCGAAAAGTTCGGCTACAAGAAAATCACCAAAGAAGACAAAGCGAAAATCTTCGGGCTGAACGCCGCCAAGTTGTACAAGGTGGACGTGAAAGCCAAACGCAATCCGCTGAAGACCGATATGTTGGACAAGTTGAAGATCGCCTACCAGGACAATGGCGGCCAGCGTAGCAACGGAGCCATGGGCTGGGTTCGCGCAAACGATTAGTACCAAAATTGGTAGTACCGGCTTTAGGCGGAAGCGTCAGTGAAGGAAGGTTCCGGCTGAAGCTGGTACTACGAAATTTAAGCAAAGCACCACAAGGAGAGATTTCGATGCGACGAGTAGTGATCATTGGAGCGGCAATGTTGCTGATTCAGATTCTGGCCGTTTCCGCTCTAGCTCAAGAAAAACTGGAAGGCCGTTGGGTTGGCAAGGTCAAATCCATTCAGGGTGAACGCGATGCCAATGCCAGCTTCAAAAAAGAAGGCGACCAACTCACCGGCACTATTTCCGGCGTCCGTCCGGGACAGGATGTCGCGCTGAAAGACATCAAGGTTGACGGCGACAAGGTGACGGCAATTGCCGAAGTCGAAACGCCGATGGCAACCATCGTCATCAATTACAAATTCACGCTGGCTGGCGACACGCTGAACGGACAAGGTTCGCTGGAATTCAGTGGCAACGCAATTACTTTTGACGTTGAGTTGAAGCGTGACACTGGCGCTGCACCCGCATCGGGAGCTTCAAGCGCGGCACAGGCACAGCGTCCGCAACAACGTTCGACAGTCGAACAGCCTCAGCAAAAACAATCCATTGATTATTTTGTCGGCAAATGGAGCTTCAAATTCATTGGGCGCGAAAGCGCTGTTGGCCTGGCTCCACGCGAAGGTTCGGTTGAGTTCTCCAAACGCGCTGATGGCAAATCGGTTGATGGCCTGGTCACCGGCGTTGCCGACGGCAAACCTTACAAAGAAACCTGGGGATTGACCTTTGACGATGCCAGCAAGATGTTGACCAGCATTGAAAAACTGGCAATTGGAGTCCAGGTCAATGGCACAGGCGATTGGAAAAGCCCGATCTCAATTCGTTTTGCGCCAATGACTGTCAAAGCCAAAGGGCAGACTGTGCAATTGCGCCGTACCATCTCGATTGTTGCCGCCCATTCTTTCACCGTCACAGACGAACTGTCAGAAGACGGTGGCCCGTTTGTCCGCCTGGGCAACGCGATTTTTAGCAAAGCTCAGTAAAAGCATGTGGTACCGCCTTTAGAAAGTCCGACAAACTTCAGTTTGTCGCCGGTCTGCTAGAAAAAGCTGTTGGCAGAAACCTCGACAAACGGAAGTTTGTCGGACTTCAAAGGGTACTACATGCGCTTTCATCAGGAGAGTTTGAATGATCCGCACACGATTAACGATCTTGATTTTGGCCGGTTGTCTGGCCATCACAGCCGTTGGAATTTCCAGCAAAGCCAGCGGCGAAAAAATTGTAACGTCAGCCGCGCCGACCTTTACGAAAGATATTGCTCCGATCTTTTTCAAAAACTGCGCTGAGTGTCATCGTCCGGGCGAAATTGCTCCGATGTCGCTGATGAATTTCAAGGAGGTTCGCCCGTGGGCAAAAGCCATACGCGAAAAAATCGTCAGCCGCGAAATGCCTCCGTGGCATGCAGACCCGGCTCACGGCCAATGGTCAAACGACAAGCGCATGTCGCAAAAAGACATTGATACTGTCGTTGCCTGGGTTGACGGCGGCACAAAAGAAGGCGACCTGAAAGACATGCCGGCGGCTCCAAAATTTACCAAAGGCTGGCAGATTGGTGAACCGGACATCACCTTCCAGATGCCTGAAGAGTTTACCGTTCCGGCTGAAGGCGCAGTGCCGTACATGTACTTCACTGTGCCGAGCAAATTCACCGAAGACAAGTACATCACCGCGATGGAAGCCCGCGCGGGAGACCTGTCGGTTGTGCATCACATTGTGGTTTACGTCCGCGATCCGAAAGGCAAAGCTCCGAAGAGGCAGGACATTGGTACTGGATTGTTGGGCGCTTTATCGCCGGGCAATACGCCTTTCATTGCTACGCCGGGAACGGCAAAGTTGATAAAAGCTGGTTCAGATATTGTTTTCCAGATGCATTACACGCCCAACGGCAAAGCCACCAAAGATCGTTCGATCATCGGTTTGAAATTTGCCAAAGGCCCGGTTGATAAAGTCATCACCACGACAGCGGCCTGGGATACGCGATTTGTGATTCCGCCAAACGCCGAAAATCACGAAGTTCGTGCCAGCTATGTGGCCGAAGAGGATTTGGATATTGTCAGTTTGATGCCGCACATGCACTTGCGCGGTAAGGATTACGTTTACACCGCACATTATCCTGATGGCAGGAAGGAAATCCTGTTGTCTGTGCCGAAGTATGATTTTGGCTGGCAGGTTTATTACTATCCGGTAAAACCTATTCGCATTCCGAAGGGGACTAAAATCGAAGGCGTCGCTCATTACGACAACTCAACCAAGAACCCTGTCAATCCTGAACCGGGTAAAGCGGTTCGCTTTGGCGAACAGACCTGGGAAGAAATGATGAACGGCTTTTTTGACTTCGTGCCAGTTGGTCAATCAAAGCCCGTGACATCGGGCAGCAGCAGTTCCAGATAGCTGGAATCGAGAACACGAAACAAATGGTGATAACGGAATAAACGGAAGCGAATTGGTTTCCGTCTATTCCGTTATTTCTGTTTATTCAGTTATCCATCAACTTTTTCTTGAAAGGTGAAATTATGGCTCAACGTGCTTCAGTTAAATTTGTCATTCGCTTGGCTGCGTTCACGCTGATTTTGTCGGCGAGTGTTTTCAGCTTGGCGACTCGCGGAAACGGCCAGAATCAGCAGACTGCGACTCCTCAAACGACGACTGCGCCAGTCAACGAAGCTCACTTTCATCACCTGCACCTGAACACCACCGACCCTCAAGCCGCGATTGATTTTTACACCAGCCGTTTCGATTCAGAGAAAGCGAAGTTCGCTGGCTTGGTTGACGGTGTCTGGGCACAGAAATCCTGGATTCTGTTTTCCAAGGTGGCGACTGCCCCGCAGTGGGAACTGACTTCTTCGATCTGGCACTTTGGCTGGGGCGCTGAAAAGATGAAAGAAGAATACGAGCGGCAATTAAAACTGGGCACCAAGTTCTTTACGCCGATTACAGACATCAGCGATATTGGCGGCAACGTTGGTGCGAAAGATTTGTTCTATTACGCTTACGTTGAAAGTCCTGACAAAGCGTTGATCGAATTGAACACGGCCAATCATCATCGCTTTGGTCATTTGCACTTGTTCAGCGCCGATCCTGTTGCTGCCGGAGAATGGTACATCAAACACTTCGGCGCTCGTGGCCGCATCCCCACTTCGCGCGAACCGCGTATGTACAAAGGCTATCAAATCGGCCCCAGCGTTTCGCTGATTGTGGACAACGTCAACATAATCATCTTCCCGGCTGAGTACTTAAAGAAAGATTACCCTGACCGCTGGAAAGGCAAAGTCGAATTGGAGTCCACCAAAGGTCACGTCGTTGATCACATAGGTTTCAGTTTTGACAACGTGACCGAAGCTGTAGAAAAACTGCGAAAAGATGGCGTCAAAGTCACCGATGAAGTTCGCTCGCTGGCCAATGGCAAAATCAAATTCGGTTTTGTCGAAGGGCCGGACAAAATCCGAATCGAAGTCATCGAAGGTCACCCAAAGAAAGATTAGCTTTCAGAAATTGGCATGATTTGGTGCGCTTATGAATCTGTTTTCCGAAGCCAGAATTATTTTTGTTCTTAAGTTGCTAACAGTCGTTTTGGCCGTCTTTTCGTTTATCTGGTTGTCCGGTTTTAACCGGTCGGCGGCTCAGGACAAAAGCGGTAAAGAGACACCTCAAGTTCAGCCCAAGAAACTCGACCCGGCGGCTTGGGGCGGCAATCACGTTGGCAAACCGATTCCTGAATTTACTCACGGCGACGAATGTTTGTTCTGTCATCGCAATACGATTGGAGCCACCTGGCAAAACAATGCTCACGGAGTGGCGATTCGTCATCGTGAGGACGCGACAGAGTTGCGCGAATTGCAAAAGAGCAACCCAAAGCTCAATGAAATGAGCGATCAGATTGAATACTTTCTTGGCAGTCGCCATCGGGTGCGTTTTTTGAAGAGAGACGGTTACGGCAAGTTTGCCATTCTGGACACTCAGGCCATTTTGGGAGCAGATAAAAAAGCCGAACGATGGGAAGCCGCCGAAAAACCAGTTTGGGATAAAGAGAAATTTGCCAATCGCTGCGCTGGCTGCCATACGACCGGCGTTGATGCCACGACAAAAACCTTTGCGGCCTTTGGGTTGGATTGTTACACCTGCCACGGCAATGTTGATATAAATCACGGGAACGACACTTCGCTTGTCCTGCTTTCAAAAAAGCGCAAAGACGATGCAAAAGTTATCACCTCACTTTGCGCGCAATGCCATCTGCGCGAAAGCAAATCGAAAACATCCGGCTTACCATACGCAAACGGTTTCATTGCCGGAGATAATCTGTTTCAGGATTTGGCTGTGGATTGGGCAAAAGCGGAAGATGCGAATTTGAATCCGGGAGATCGCCACATCTGGCGCAACGTGCGCGATGTCGCGGTCAATGGCGAAGAGTCAATAACCTGTCTAAGCTGCCATCAGGTTCACGCTGGCACAGGCTCCAACCAGACAGGCATTAGCCCAACTATTCGGCATCGCCGCATTTTGCGAGCGCCTATTTGCAGTGAGTGCCACGCCGCCGACAGCTTTAAAAATCCTACGCGGTATACCGTTCGAAGTTCGCTATGCGAATACTGAACGAAATGTCAGGCGTTTGTTTTTGAGGTCAACGTATCACGCACGCGATCCCGGTAAGCGACACAGGCCTCAAGAACTTTTCTATACTCAATCACATCAACGTCACGTTCACAGCAAAGCAGCATTAATTCTCCGTCGTCGCGGAAATTTCCATCCCATTCAATCAACTGCTCATCTGTCCAATCAGGTGAATACTGCTGCATTTTTTCATCATCAATGCGATCAAGGTAAGCACGCAAATTCACACCTGTTTCATCCATTGGTTCGTCGGTAGGGTCTTGTTCAAAATTCCAAATAGGTTGTTCCATAGCCATAAGATTGGGGAAGTTAGATAATTTTGAGTAGGTGTTTTTTTAGCCGCAATTAATTGCGCCAGTTCGGAACCTTTATCTGATTGAATCGTTATTGGAGGCACGGGTGAACCTCCTGATAATGGCGGTCACGATGAGTTCCTGGGTGGGTACTCAAATGTGGCCGCCATCTTTTTTTGCCTTCAGCTAAAGCCTGTTCATTTTTTCATCTTCTTCAGTTTTGCCGGTCTTTGATTCAAGTGGCGACAGCAAGTATTCGTCCAGGTTTAATCGAACTGTACCGCCAGCGTCACTGAAAACATCATCTAAGCCGAGTTTGCGACGGCGATAACGATTCCAATAAAAGAAGGCCCCGCCTGAAATCACACCAAGAACAATTGCTCCAAAAAGCATGACGCCGATCCAATAAAAGGTTCGAATCATTATGCTGGCAGTCTGAGACATCTCTTGCACCGCAAGTGGATCAGGCGGACGGTAGGCAATTGGAATATCGGTTATTTTTCTGGCTTCCCAATAAACCACCTGAGTGTATTTTATATTGGACACAAGCTTTTCTGCAGCTGCTAAGTCCTGGGTGCCGGTTGTTGTGACAACGTAATTGCCAATTCTTTTCAACAGTCTTCGATTTCTTTCCTGCTCAGAAAGCTGGCCTAGCCAATTTTGAAACTGCACGTATCCATCAGTCGCCAATTGCGGCGTGTGATACTCGACAATCATAAGGCTTAAATTACCGCTTCCGTTGTGGTATCTGGCAATGACTGCTTCGGTTCCGCCTGAAAATGTCACGACATCCTTCAAGTTGGAGAAATCTTCAATTTTGGCCAAAGCTGCGGGTCCAACCAGATATTTCTCACTATCTGCAATTTTGCCTTCTTCAGGTAAATGAGACGGCAAAGGTGATAATTCGCCTTCGCTGGAAGTAAGGTGTTCTTTCAGCGACTGAACGACTGGTTCAAGCGAGATTGATTTGATCGTCTCCGACGAAATGCTGACAAAAAATCGCCCGGTAAAAAACTCCTGGCGTTTTTCAGTTTGGTTACCCCGGTTGAAAGTAAATAAACCATAAGCTCCCGAATCAAATTGCATTTGGAAAATTTCGATCGCAATTGCGTTTTTTCCATCCGTGTAATGGCCTGATGTCAGGCTTTCCAGCCAGTACTCTTTGTAAACGTCGCCATCAGGTAAAACCGAGCATTGATTCGCCGGCAGAGTTTTGGTTTTACCGACAGAGTGAAAAGTATCCCCCAACCTGTCTGGTAAAATAAGGTTGTTGTTCGGTTGAGTCATGGCTTGGCTGAACGCGCTGGAAAATAGGATCAGCCAAAAACAAAATACGGCCGCGCAAAAATTGAGTAAAGTTTTTGAGAAGAAAAATTGAGTGAGTTTGGGCAATGCAACCCTCCTGTAAACGCTGCTTTTAGCCGATGGGGTGCCGCGCCGCTCAAAGCAGGATTAGATGCTGAACTCTGGTTCAATTCCAGTATTGCAACTCATTCAAAATCAGATCTGCGTACTTGCGCGGGTCGTTTATGTGACTGAGCGGCATTGTACCTTCAATCACTGCACTGTCAATTACGACATCTCCAATGCCCAACAAGCGTTCTTTTAGGGTTTGTATGACGGTTACGTCCTGAATGTGACGCAAGGGAATGTTCTTGGAAGTTTTAGCAAAAAGACCACTTTTAATCTCAAGTTTCACAGTGGTCAATGTATAAATGATACGGTGGTGTTGAATGTGATGATAAATAGGGTTCAAAAGAATGACAGAAGAAACGCCCAAAGCTATCCAAAGCGAAGCCAATGGCAGATAAAGTGAAATCAGCGCGGTCACGGCCACAGATAACGATATTGCGACAAAGTATCGAATTCCAACGCCATAAAAAGCGGGTGAAATAGAGAAAATAACCTTTTCGTGATCGTCTTCCTCAAATTCCTCTTCATCGTAATCATCATACTCCGGCTCTTCGTCGTAAAGTTCGACATCTTCAAACCCATCTTCTTCAATCTGTATTTGGCGTCGCGCCGGGCGAGCCATTGGAGGTGGGATATTTCGTTTAGGGCGATTGGAAGCTCCACCCGGTACTTGATTCCCGCAACGATTACAAAACAGGCTTCCGGTTGGTAAATTGTTTCCACAGTGGTTGCAAAACATACCCGGTTTTCTCCGATATGAAATCCGACAGCTTGGCGCTTGACCTAAACTTTATTCAAGAATTCACCAACAAACTGATTAAAAACAGCACTTGCTTCCAGGTTGGGCAAATGGCCAGCTTGGTTGATTATTTTTAGCTCCGACGAAGGGATTGCCGAATTCATTTTCTCGGCATCGCTTGGCGGAGTCAGTTTGTCTTCGTTGCCGACTAGGATTAATGTCGGACAACGGATTTCAGAGAGGGAGTTTGTTGAATCATTTCGATGAGCCATCCCAATCAATGCTTGGGCAATGCCTTGCGGATTGGCGGTTTCGATCATTTTTTTCACCCTCTCGATAATCTGCGGCCTGGCTTTCAGTGTGGTTTCGCCAAGCAATCGCGGCGTCATCAGTTCAACTATTGATGAAGCCTCACTTTGACGAGCCAATTCAG
>JAGNMH010000129.1 GCA_017991275.1 Acidobacteriota bacterium | reverse complement strand
TCGGCGAAGTTCCAAATCGCTCCAGCCAGCACCAACGCCGAAAGCAAATGGTTGGAAGTCAGACCGGCCAAAACCAAATCCCTGATGCTGAGACGGCGAATGACAACCGATTCGGGCGTGACGGAGATTGGCTCGGCAACCGGCGAAACTTCGGCTTCGGAAATCTTATTCGCGCGAATTGCCGCAGCGTGCGAAAAGACCGCCTGACGCAGCTTTTCGGCGTCGGCGCGCGAAAGAACCGACAATGTGGCTTCGGCTCCGCCTCCGCTGCCGGTTTCGATCTTTGCATCAACCACGCTCAGCAAACGATGCAAAACTCCCTGTTCAATGCTGATTTCCTGAACTCGTTCCAGCGGAATGTTGCGTTGGCGTTTTTCGATCAATCCTTCCTGCGTAATCAACTCGCCATTTTCGATGCGGTAACGAAACGAAAAGTATTTGATCAGAGTCGCCGACAAACCGGTCGCCGCAAAAATCACCAGCGGCACTCCTGCCCAGCGATTGCCGAACAGAACCAGAGCCAGCGCGGGAACCAAAGCGCGCCCATATTTAGTCAGCCCAATCACCAAAGTCAGAGGATGCAAACGGCCTTCAAAAATCTTTTGCCCCTGGCCAAGATGCTCAAAAACCGGAGGCGGATTGAAATCGTCAAACTGCATCATCGCCTCCAATTGCAACCAGATGATCGCGCAATCGTTCGGCGTCACCGGCTTCAAGTCCGGGAATCCTGGTTGTCGCAGCGTGAGTCCCCGCCGTGTGAATCACCAGCGACGACAGGCCGAACATTCTTTCCAGCGGCCCGCGCTCCAAATCCACGTGCTGCAATCTGGCCAACGGAACCAACCGTGTGTGTTCGACCAAACGTCCATGGCGAAGCTCCAGAACCTTCGCATCAATCCGCCATCCCCAAGTGCTGTAATAACGCGGCGGAAACCAAAAACTGAACCACAAACAAATCGTAGTCAAAACCGCCCAACCGACAGCCAACCAGATTTGCGCAGCCTGTTCAGCCCTTCCTATGCTGACGGCGACAACCAGCATGGCCAGAATCACGATGCCGAAAACTATCAGGTAAGTCAGCCGCCACAGCTTGACCGTGCGCGGATCAAGCGAGCGGAACTCTGCAACGGCCAGCGCTGGCGGCGATAGCTCATTATTTTGCGGATCAAGGTTTTCAATCATAAATAGCCCGGCAATATGGTGGTATTTTCATTTTCTATTTGTCAGTTTTTACTGCCCGAACCGCAACTGGCTCAATGACAAATACAAATCGCATATGGAAAAAGATTCGCCCCATTATTCAGAACAAGCAAGATTGGCAAAGTGCCGTTCGCGTGAGTAATCGGCGGACGCCAAATTTCAGTTACAGCCGCCCGGGATTCCTGGCCAGCCAGGCTTTGATTTCCAATTCCTGCTTCAACTCTTTCAGATTGGCCTGAAAGTCGGCGGCGTTTTGGTAACGCTGCTCACGGTCTTTTCGCAAAGCGCGGTTGACAATCTGTTCCAGTCCGGCGGGAGCTTTAGGCGCGAGCTTGGTCAGCGCGACTGGCTCATGATGCGCAACTGCGGCCATCACTTCGATCACAGCATCACCGGTAAATGGCGCGTCACCGGTCGCCATTTCGTACAGCACGATGCCCAGGCTGAAAATGTCAGTGCGGTGATCCACTGTTTGCCCGCGCGTTTGTTCCGGCGACATGTAATGAGCCGTCCCCATCACCATGCCCGGCGTGGTGTTCACTTCGACAAAAGTCGTGGCGTTGTAATCGGACATGGACGCACGCGGCTCATCCAGTTTGGCCAAGCCAAAATCCAAAACCTTCACCAGACCGTCAGGGCGAATCATGATGTTTTCAGGTTTGATGTCGCGGTGGCGAACTCCAGCCGAATGGGCAGCCACCAGCGCGCCAGCAACCTGAACGGCAATGTCCAGGGATTCAACGATTTCCAGTTCGCGCGTTGTCAGCAATTTTCGCAGCGTCTGGCCTTCGACAAATTCAGTTGCCAGGAAGTGAATTTCGCCAGCTTGCCCGATTTCGTAAATCGTGATGATGTTCGGATGGTTGGTGGCGCTGGCGGCCTGAGCTTCGACTTTGAAGCGGCGCAAATGTTCTTTGCGGTTGGTGATTTCGGCGGGCAATAACTTCAGCGCGACTTTGCGGCGCAACCTAGTGTCTTCGGCCAGATAAACTTCACCCATTCCGCCTTTGCCGAGTTTGGAAAGAATTTGATAAGGCCCAATCGCCTGCTGTTTCAGCTTTTCCGTTCGACCTTTCGACTGTTGACTGGATTGTGACCATTCCGCAGCCAGGTCGGTCGCCGGAGCTTCAAGGACTCCGCCGCCTTTTTGCTGACTCGCCAGCAGCGATTCGACCTCTTGTCGCAAAGCGGCATCGGCTCCGCATTCCATTGCCAGAAACAAATCGCGATCGTGCGGCGGACGCTCCAAAGCCTGATGGAATAAGTTTTCGATTTGTCGCCAACGGTCAGTTTGCATAATTCGTGGAGAAGCCCGGATTCGGTAGTCTTTTCCCAATGCCGACTACCGCCTACTGACTCCCGACTACTCTTTCTCAATCTCTCGTTGCAACCAGGCTTTGGCCAGTGTCCAGTCGCGCATGACGGTTCCGGGCGAAACGCCTAAAACCTCCGCCGTTTCCTCGATGCTCAAACCGCCGAAAAAGCGAAGCTCGACCATACGACATTTGCGTTCGTCGAATTCGGCCAATGCCTTCAACGCATCGTCCAGCGCAACGACATCAGCCGCGCGCTCATCCGAAACGACCAGAGCTTCTTCCAGATCAACTTGCTGAGCGCCTCCGCCGCGTTTGGCCATGTGACGACCGCGAGCGTAATCCACCAGAATGCGCCGCATTATTTGAGCCGACACGCCGAAAAAGTGCGCGCGATTTTGCCAGTTCACATCCTGTTGATTGACCAGCCGCAAATAAGCTTCGTGAACCAACGCTGTCGCTTGCAGAGTATGGCCGCCGCGTTCACGGCCCAGATAGCGTCCGGCCAGCCTGTGCAGTTCCTGATAAACCAACGGCAGCAGCTGGTCACGCGCAGATTCGTCACCCTTGTTCCAGGCAACCAACAGCTGAGTCACATTTTGTTGAGATGGATTTGTCATGAGCGTGGTGGATTATAACGCTCAGATCGAAAAAAAATCTTCAAGACTGTTAGAGGTTTTCCAAGACCTTCTCGCGTTAATTGGCGAAGAGAAGAAAAACGTAATTCACAGTAACAACTGATTTGCCTTCGTGGTTAAAGCTGCGGCGCAGCGCCTGTGAGTGGGAACGACCGGGCGTCGGTGGGCAACGGGGGAAGCCTGCCGACACGTTCTCACTCACAGGCGCTGCGCCGTTTCGATTTGCCCTGCCTCGGCGGAATCACCTCAGCCAGTTCAAATACTGTGACAGCGAATGCAGTTGATCCACATGATCCGGCGCGGTGTTTCCTGCAAAACCAAGCAGCAAAAACTTCCCTGCTCGCGCTTCACTCAATTGTTGGGTTTGCATCGGCCCCCATTTCACCACGGGTTTTCGCTTCACCCCAAATTGGCCCAACTGAGCAATCAACCAATCAGCCGTTTCAGTCGTGCTGGCAAAAGTGCCGGGAAAAATTTCCGAATGAGTGACCATCATCCGCTTTCGACCGGCAACCGCATCGCGCGCGAACTTCAGAAAAATTTCCAGATCAGCAGCCTCCAGTTCTGATTCCTGCAACTGACCAGTTCCGGGCTTTCCTCCAACGTAGCCCGCGTGCAATCCGTCAATCAGCAAGACTTTATCAACTCGTGCGTAATGTTCCGGCACTTTCAGAATTGCGCGCACTGCGCCGTAACCCGCGCTCCAGGAAGTCAAACTGATGGGCGCAAACCGTACCCCGGCTTTCGATTCGGCCTCGGCAATCAATCCGGCAAACAGTTGAGCATCGGCAAAAGGCCGCGCGTAAACTGACGAACCGGATCCAAGTTGAACGGAGATGACGGCAGTTTTGCCAATCTGGTCGGCAGCAACTTCGGGCAGCCAGGTTCCTCCGTGAAAGTGAATGAAGAGTGGCGTAGTGGGTTTGAGTTTGAGTTTTGCCGGAAGAAACAGCGTGCCGAGTTCCAGCTTTTCACGACGACCAGGCGGAGTTTCCTGCTTCAAGCGCGGATGAGCGCGAGTATGTTCGACCATCGGCGAAGGATTTTGAGCGCTTTGACACAAAACTTCCTGGCCTGGCATCGCCATAACTATTAACCAACCACCGATGACCAATAAGAACCTTTTCTGCAAACTCATAAATTTGGGGACTGGCGGGTAACTCATCGTTCGATGTGCCATTTGCGGTGCAGGGTTCCGCCGAGCCAGGCACAGGGCAAGGCTGTCAGCGCAAGCAGGATCGGATACCAAGCTGGCCCAAGTTTCATAGGGATCGTGGCGATGGCACCGAGCGTGCTTATTACGAAACCTATTCCAGCGCCGATCCAAACATGACGCATCGGCGAATGAGGAGCCAGTCTGGCAGTTATGTAACTGCCAATAACGCCGTAAACGCAACGATAAGCCAGCGCCAGCAAATTATCGCTGGTGTCGTTCATAGGCTGGTTCCAGGGCGGATAAACCTCAAGCACATGCATCACCTGATCGGTGCCCAGCGAAAGCACAACCACTGCCAAAAAACCCAAAAACACTGCGCCTATGCTTCGCCACAGGTGACGTGGAGGTGTATTTGTTTGGTTCATTTGATCTCCCATCTGATTTACCACTACCCGGGTTTGCTCGTAGTGACCGAACCGCAAAAGCCTGGCGCGGCGACGCTATAACCCCCGTTACCACTTCAATGAGCCTTGGGAAGCGCATACTCGAACTCGTAATAATGCTTGCCGTCGGCAATCCTAATGGTCATCTTGCCAGTCAGTCCCGCCAGTTGCTCTGTACCGGAATCGGGAACCACGGTGACGGATTGCTGCGGTTCTCCGCGCGTCATCGTGCCACTGTGCTGAAGCACGAAACTACCCTTCCGGCCATTCAAGGTGCCGCTAACATGTTCGATAGCAACATAACCGGCAGAGTCTTTCACCGAAGTCATTGCAGCCAACATCTGTCCTTTGCTGGTGGCTTCCAGGTCGCCGTGAAACTGCTTGTCAATTAACATTCTGCCGATGGCCGCGTCTGCGGACTTGTCGTCCTGTGGGGTCATTTTTACTTCAAACGTTCCATTTGCATTCATCATTTTGTTTGACTCCTTAGCTGTCAGATCATCAATCAGTTGCCGGACTCTTTGCCGGATTTCATCCCGCGCAAGCTGATAGTTTTGACTGGGAGACGGAAGCGGATTCCAGTCAGTCGTTTTTGCGGCCACTTTCTCCCCATCAGGCAAGACGCAACCCAGCGTGATGATTCGGGAAGCGTTCTGCATATCTTTCCCTGAAACCAGTTCAGGCTTCCAGCCACTGGTGTTTATCCCATCTTCTTTGAGTCCCTTTTCCGTCACCGGAGAGAGCGTCGAATCAGGGTTGGTTCCGCGAAAAACGGCCTTGTACTTCAGCCCGCGTTCCCTGGCCAGTTTGTCAAAGTACGCAGCGGCAATAACGCTTTTTGCCGCGCCATGCTCGCAAACGAAAAGGATCGTTGGCGTCTGCGCGGTTGTTTCCTTCTCAGCCTGTTGGCTGAAAGACCCGCCTGCCAACATCGCGGCCACGGCAACAACAAACAAGACTCGTAACAATGGTAATCGCATAAGTGCTTTCATGTTCATCCCGCTTTTTTGGGGCGCTACGATCCTTTGTGATGAAAGAAGCATTTCTTACCCACAAAAATCTACGCAGTGCATCTTTGTCCTTATTATTTTTGCAGCGGAATGAGCGCGCGTAATCGTTCATCGCGCAGGTACAGCCCGCCCCACAGCAGCACGCCGAGAACAATCGGTATAAAGAATTGGTCGCCGACACGCACGTGCGTAGCCGTTGCCCCGCCCAGATAGCCCGTTAGCAAAATCGCGCCCAGCACCGCGGTGCGCGGGACTAGATAGACGACCGTGCAGGCAAGTTCGAGTATTCCCAGGCTAAGAACTACGCTTTCCTGGTAACCAAACTGAGCAAGCCCCTGTAAGACCTGCGCCGGTTTCATAAATTTCATGATGGCGCTGAAAAGTAACATCAACACCGGTAACGCACTCAGGATGCGCCCGGCCCAGAGCATTTGCTTCGACGTGGTTGACGGTTGCGTCGTCAACGGGACAAGCGAGTGCAGCCGCTCATCACGCAGGTAAAGCCCACCCCACAGCAGAACTCCAAAAATGACAGGAAACAGAATGGGAAACCAGCCGCCACCAACACGCACATGCGTAGCAACCGCGCCGCCCAGATAGCCGGTCAGCAGAATCGCGCCCAGCTTTGCAGTGCGCGGAATCACATAAATGATCGTACAAAACGTCAGAACAATTCCAAGTGGAACAATCACGCTGGCGGAATAGCCAAGTTGAGTTGTGGCTTCCACGACAGGCGCGGGCTTGAACAGCTTGGCTATGCCGTCGAATAGCAGGAACAGCACAGCCAATCCGCTGAGTATGCGGCTGGCCCAGAGTTTTTGGTTTGAAACAGGGGCGGTGGTTTGCATGACTTTTCCTCTGATTGAATACGTCGTTGATATTTGCGAAGGCCAATTAGCTGGCCCTCGTCGTGACGGTTTTATACCCACCGCCGGGATATACCCAAGCGCCAGTCAGCATATTGCCGTCCGCGCTGAACGTTCCTTTGTAGTAGGCGGGTGAACCTTTTCGCGATGCGCTCCAAAATCAACTGGTGACGGCGGGGGTTGAGCAATTCACCATCCACGGAATGCCAAACTGATCAATCAGCATGCCGAAGCGCAAAGCCCAGAATGTTTGCTGCAAAGGCATGTTGACCTTGCCGTTTTCCGCCAGGGCGTTAAATACGCGATCGGCTTCGGCTGTATTGTCAAAACTGAGCGAGATGCAGAAGCCGTTCGGCTGTTGGTAATACCCCGGCGGAGTGTCAGCCCCCATGACGGTGGTGTCACCGATCTGAATCGTGGCATGCATAATTTTATCGGCGTACTCCGCCGGGAATTCACTTGCCATCGGCGAAGCACCGTAAGTGATCGTAAAGAGCGTTTTTGCGCCCAGATGTTGTTCGTAAAACCTGTAGGCTTCGGCGCAAGTTCCGTTAAAGTTCAGATGCGGGTTCAGTTTCATTTTGTGCTCCTTCCGGGTTTATCAGTGTCCGTGTTTTTCGGCTTGCTCGTGGATGCATTCTTTCTGTTCACGCTAAGCCTGTTTCAAAGTTGCTATGTCAATTTTGTCCATTTGAAGCATTGCCTGCATGACGCGACCTGCTTTCGCCGGGTCTTTGTCGCGCATCAACTCTCCCAAAACAGTCGGGATGATTTGCCAGGACAGACCGTATTTGTCTTTCAGCCAGCCGCATCTGGATTTTTCTCCGCCTTCTGAAAGCTTCTCCCACAGTTCGTCTACTTCCGGCTGCGTCTCGCAGCTTACAAAGAACGAAATGGCTTCGGTAAATTTGAACATCGGGCCGCCGTTGAGCGCGTGAAACTCCTGCCCTTCAAGCTGGAATGTTGCCATCATCACCTTCCCGTCCGGGCCGGGCGTGACACTCAAGACTTTTGAGTTCTTGAAAATCGAAACATAAAAATTCATGGCTTCTTCGGCCTGGCCATCGAACCATAAAAAAGGAGTGATCTTTTGCATAATGTTTCCTTTGAGTTTGCGGCGATCAGACCGCCGGTTCCACCAGATTGATTAAGTTCCCGCAGGTATCTTCGAATAACACAGCCGTGATTGGCCCCATTTTCGCAGGCTCGCCGCGGAAGACGACGCCCAGTGCCTTGAGCCGTTGGTACTCCGCCTGAATGTTGTGAGTGATAAAAGCCGTCGCAGGAATACCTGCCATAAACAATGCCTGTTGATAAGTCGCGGCAGGTGGAAATCCCATCGGTTCCAGCACCAGCTCAACGCCTTCCGCGCCTTCGGGCGAGATTACGGTCAGCCAGCGAAACTGTCCCATCGGTATTTCGGTTTTCTTCACGAAGCCGAGCTTTTCGGTGTAAAACTGTAATGCCTTGTCCTGGTCGTCAATCAGGATGCTGGTTAATCTGATTTCCATTATTACTCCTATCTTTAAGGTCGGTTTCCCATCTACTTCGCTTGCCAATGTGCCGCCAGTGCAATCGGCCAGCCGACGCACATTACGTGAACGATCAAACCTGTTGCCACGACCGGCCACGAAAAATTTTGCTTGAATGAAATCGCCGAAAGCGGCAGAACAACCAATTGCATAAACCAGAAAACCGCGACACCGTAAAGGATGCCGCTCGACCACGGATGCTCTGTCAGCCATCCCAATCTGACGCTGGCAAGTCCAAAAGTAGTGGCGGCTCCAAACGCAATGACGAAGTGCAGCACAACGCCAAGAGCCGCCGTTTTGTATCCGCCATCGAAAGCCGGTCGTCCCAGCAAGCCGCTGGCGATGGATTGCCCTATTCGCAAAGGCGTGACGCCGCGCGAAGCATTTGTGACGCACGCTGCAATAAAATCGAGCGTGCCGGCGCTCAGGCCTCCCCAAATAATCCCTTGTATCACGTGTTGAAGCTTCATGTTCATTCAATTGAAGCCTGTGCAGATTGATCTTCAATGGAATCAATCAGTTCACGCCAAGTCGCAAAGTCGCCAAGAAGGAAAAGAAAACAAGCCATCTTTCTCTCCTTGGTTTCTTTGCGCCTTCGCGGCTTTGCGTGAGATTTCAATTTGCACAGCCTTCATTCAATTGGTATCCAGATTTCTGTCCGCAACTCTTCCGGCGAAACAGTTTTCTTGTTGTTCAGGTAAATTTCGAAAGGCGCGGCATGGCGCGCGATACTTCCAGAGGCAGGCAGCAAATCGCGGTACAAACGGTTCCAGCTTTGCCAGAGCGTGTCATACGATCCTTGGTGAATTGACACAGCCCATTTGCCGCCGGGAATTGTCAGCCGTTGCACTTCGTCACTCATCTTTGGAACCCTGCCCTCGTAAAAGAAACCGGCCTGATAACGAGCCTCGGCATCGGGAACCATGCTGGCTTCGTCGGGGCACATTCCGAAACTTTCGCGCATGGCTGGCCAGCCGTTGACCCTTTTGATTTCAGCAACCAGCACACGAAAAGCCGCAGCAGCAGCCAGGCTGAAGCTCTGATCAATCAACCCCTTGCGCTCAACTATCAGCGCCTGGCGAGCAGGCGTTTCCCTGATCTCAATTTGTATGGAGTTTTTGCTGCTTGGACGCGGACGAGACGGCGGCAACATCAATGGCGGGTGTTGTTTACGAAATTGCGTAGGAGAACAGCCGAAATGCTTTCTGAAAGCGCGCGACAAAGATGAACTGGAATCGAAACCGCATTCGAGCGCGATTTCGGTCAGAGTGAAACGGTCTTCGTTCATCATCTCAATCGAGCGCAACAAGCGGCGGCGTTGCAGAAAAGCGAACATGGTTTCGCCGGTCAGCGCGCGAAAGATGCGGTGAAAGTGAAAAGTCGAAATCCCGGCAAGTTCCGCCAGCGCCTGCGTAGTCCAATCGTCCCCCGCCAAGCCTGCCGACGGCCCAGCCGGATGCCGGATGATGGCTTTGATGACCTGATTGATTCGGTTGCGGTATTCCTGTTCAAACACGGCAAAAGCTTAGCACCGCAATCCAAGATAACGCTTGGCAAATCTTGCTGCCTGCAAAAGGCAAAACGGGAAATGCTTCACCCACGAAACCACTCGGAGAAAGCACGAAGTTTTTAGACAGGATGAACAGGATTTCTCTCAGGATTATCAGGATCAAGAAAACCAGCAATCTGTCGTGTAAATCCTGATTCCAATCCTGTTATAGCGGTTTGCAGGTGATTGCGACCCGCTATAATCCTGTTTTGGTTTTCTTCGTGTCTTCTTCGTGTGCGTTCGTGGGGGAATT
>JAGNMH010000128.1 GCA_017991275.1 Acidobacteriota bacterium | reverse complement strand
CTCTGGGAGCCATTGCCCGCACCGGCACGTTCCCCGCAGACGCCAAAGAACTGAATCGGCTGCTGTACCAATCCGAACGCAAGCTGCTGTCCGAAGCCGGACTGCCTCGCCGCGATTGGTTCAAGCATCAAATTTACGCTCCAGGGTTTTATACCGGCTACGGCGTGAAGACTCTGCCCGGCGTCCGTGAAGCTCTGGAACAAAAGAACTGGGCGGAAGCGGCGGAGCAAGTAAAAGTCATCAGCCAGACCATTGGCGCAATGACGGCTCAGATTGAAGCGGCAACGGCCAAACTTCGCGGTAAATAGGCAATGGAAAAGACTTTCACACCTAGAAAACACGAAGAGCAACAAAAGCGAACTTACTTTTTTTCGTTTGGCTTCGTTGGAGAAAAAGAGTTGTATTCTCCTTTGATTTATTACGAAGAGATCAAGGCAGCTTGCCGAGGTATTCAAGAAGCCTCTCTGCGACAATAAAGGATTCATCCAGAAGATCGTCAAGTCTGATAATAGCAGGATCGTAATCGGCTTTTTGGCGGTTTTCTTTCAATTCAATACCCTTTTCTGCTACTGCAGTGAAGGTTCGCCCTTTTCCTCGAAACCCATCCCAAACCCTTTTATGCGACCCTTCCCCCATCCGCGAGACCTGAAAGTCATGTTTCTCTTTAAGATAGTTCTGCGCTTTGTGGTAAACAGAATAATACACGCGGCTAATGGCTGATCGTTTAGCTGCATCGTCTGATTGCTGGCGTAGTTGATAGGCCAGGGTTTTGTAGTCTGCCCAGTCAAACTCCATCAAACATACTCCAACTTGATCGTTAAAAGCCCTCTTGCTCTATCGGCATTATCAAACCACCAGTCTTCATCAAACCTATCAAGCATTGGGAGGGCTTCGACGGCCCTTTTGCTGGTCTGAATAAGTAATAGAAGACTGGGGCTTCCATCCTCTGGGTCTATGGAAGTTTCTAAGACCAAGCTTGGGTCCGGTCCAAAACATTTTTCGATCTGCTCGCAAGCTTCACGAATAATCTGAATAAGAAATATGCGCGTTGCGAGAAAGTCGTCAACCTGCGATTGATTTCTTACCATTGAGATCTTTGCCGCGCCTACTCGTTGGCCAATGACCTCACGTCGGATAGTGATAAAGGTGGATTGCTTAGTGCCGGTTGATACGGCCTGATCGTTCACAATATAGCGTTGTGGACTAGCTGGAGTCGTTTTATCCACATAGGGATTTGAAATACTTGTAAACGGGCAATCGTCATTGGAGGGAATAACTGTCCTATTCTTCAGAGCCCCTTCATAGTTTTGCCCAAAATATTTAATTCGTTTCATCTTAAAGAGCCTCCGTTATTTCGTTCCCTACTTTCTTAACTATAGTGTCTGCCTGTTCAATCTTTTTACCCAACCACGTATGAAATGCTTTGGCAACTTCAAGACTAAGCACCACGCTTGTGTCAAATTCACGCACGATACCTTGTCGACCGTCAGTTTCAATTATTTCCCCAGGAAGCCCATCATGTCCAAATTCCTGCTTTACTGATTTTGGAATAGGATTTCGCTCACTGTAAAAAGCCAATTGGATATTTAAGTTCGGTGTTACGCCACCCCACACACCATCAGCATGGATAACTCTGAAAAGATTACTTTTAATGTGATGGAAAGTGATTGCGCGAGATTCACTTGACACGGTATCAGTTGAGGTCGCTTCGCTGTTCATAGTATTGTTTATTGAGAAATTTCAAGGATTAAAGGCACTGCTACGATATGCAATGCTATGCCAGTGTGGTTGTCGTTTGCAACTGCTTAGTGAAAATTCGGTAGTGTCTTAACCATAATCGAATATAGGACGCGGCCGAAAAAACACCGCCTTGAACTTTTCAAACTGCGCACTTACACTCCAAGTCGTTCGCTGAAATGCAAACTCACGGGGGTGCATTGGTTTCGATGGGAGACCTGAGGCGACGGATGCATACCGGGAAGTCTGTAACCCGTAAACTGCAGGCAAAACCACAATTGCGAATACAGAACTCGCAATGGCAGCTTAATTAAAACCTAAGCTACCCGTTCGCTCCGGCATCGCCTGTGTGCCGGAATCCGAGCGCCGACTTTGCAGGCTAGCGATTCAGCGCAGGTCAGAACTGAAAAGCGAAATAAATCTGGCATAGTTTGTACCCAGTTCTTCGTCGCTTCTGCAGCTTTCGGGTTGCTTCGCTACTGGGCGCGAGCGAAACAAATGAGCGAAGCGGCTAAGTATGTAGATTCCTTCGAAGACGGCTGCCAGACGTCGGTTCGATCCCGACCACCTCCATCACTCAAAGCCAATCTCGAATTTCAAATTTGAGGTTGGCTTTGTCATCTGTACCGATGAATTCTCTTCCCATTGGCATTTTTGATTCCGGCGTAGGCGGTTTGACCGTGCTTCGCGCAATTCGCCAGCGACTGCCGCGCGAAAGCGTCATCTACCTTGGCGACACGGCGCGAGTGCCTTACGGAACGAAATCGCGCGCGACGATTGAGCGTTACGCTGTCGAAGACGCCGCCTTTCTGATCGAAAAAGGCGTCAAGATGATCGTTGTCGCCTGCAACACGGCTTCGGCAATGGGGCGCGAACGGCTTAGACAGGAATTCGACACGCCTTTTTTGACAGTGCTTGGGCCGGGAGCCAGAGCCGCCGCAAAAGCTACGCGAACCGGTCGCATCGGAGTCATCGCCACCGAAGCAACAATCAACAGCGGAGCTTATGAACGCGCCATCCGTGATGCGGTGCAGTACCGCGACCGTGAGGAAGCGGCCAAAAACATTGAAGTCTTTTCGCGCGCTTGTCCGCTGTTTGTGCCGTTGGTCGAAGAAGGCGAAACCGATTCACAGGTTGCGCGGTTGGTGGCGGAACAGTATCTTGCCTCTTTGCGCCAGCAGCGCATTGACACCCTGGTGCTGGGTTGCACGCATTATCCGCTGCTGAAAAACGTCATCGCCGAAACGATGGGCGACAGTGTGACGCTGATTGATTCTGCCGAAGCTGTTGCCGAAGAAACTGCTGAATTGTTAGAACAAGCCGGCCAGTCGGTTGAAAATCTGGACACTGACGACAAACCGCAGGAAAGTCGGTTTTACGTGACTGACGCGGCTGAACGATTTCATAGAATTGCTGAAAGGATACTGGGCGCACCGCTGGAACATCTGGAAGCGGTGGAAGTCTGGGGACATGACAAACTCTAAAACAGAAAACAAAACTCGACACGCCAGAAACGATGGACGGCAGCCGCTGGATTTGCGGCCTGTCAAAATTACCTGCGGCTTTACGAAATACGCCGAAGGCTCCGTGCTGATCGAAGCTGGACAAACACGAGTGCTCTGCACCGCCTCGGTTGAAGAAAGAGTGCCTCCGTTTTTGAAAGGCAAAGGCGTTGGCTGGGTGACGGCGGAGTATTCGATGCTGCCGCGCGCGACTCAGAACCGCACGGCACGCGAATCCAATCGCGGAGGTCCATCCGGTCGAACTCATGAAATTCAGCGGTTGATTGGCCGCAGCCTGCGTTCGGTTATTGATATGGCAGCGCTTGGCGAACGAACCGTGACCATTGATTGCGATGTGCTGCAAGCCGACGGTGGAACGCGCACGGCTTCGATCACTGGCGGCTTCGTCGCTCTGGCCTTGGCGCTGGAAAAGCTTTTCGATTCCGGCAAGATTACTCGCCCCGCGCTGCGCGATTACATTGCGGCAATCAGTGTAGGCGTGGTCGGCGAACAAGTGCTGCTTGATCTGGATTACATCGAAGATTCCGCTGCCGAAGTTGATATGAACGTGGTTCTGACCGGCGACGGGCATTTTGTCGAAATTCAGGGCACGGCTGAAACCGAACCTTTCAGCCGCGAAAAAATGGACGAACTGGTCGCGGCTGCCGGAATCGGTGTAAAAGGCCTGATTGCAATCCAGAATAAAACCTTCGTTCAGGCACTGGACAGAGAAGAGCTACACGTGATGATTGACCCGGCTTCACGCCAAAAGATCAACTGGAAGGAGAACGCATCCTAAATGAAACGTCATTCTATTTTCGCCTTGTCGCTTTTGATTTTGACGGCGGCTTTTGCCGTCGAAGCTTCGGCTCAGGAAATTTTTGAAGACCCGGACGGCAAATACTCAATGTCACTGCCTGCGGGTTGGCTGGGCATCGTCAACAAAGACGGGCTTGGCCGCAATGAGGTAAACATCGTTTACAAAGTCCGCGAAAACGGCGCGCTGAAAGTTCGCCGCATCGAAGACGACGACGTCAAGATGGATTCCATGGCTTACGCGAACAAGGACGAATCGGAACGAATTCGCTTCAATCCCAAATACGACAAAATCGGCATCGAAAAATTTGTCATGGGCGGAGGCAAATCCGGCGCGCTGCTGTCTTACGATTACCATTCAACCAGCGGCCAACCATTTACCGGGCGAGTTTACTACCTGCGAACCGACGAAAAGACGATTTACGTTCTGCAATTCACCGGCAGAAAAAACATTCTAAGCACTTTGCGCAGCCACACCGATGCAATAGCCCGGTCGTTCAAGACGAAATAATGCCGGGAATGACTTCGCGGCCATAAACTTCAACCGTCTGTTCTTCATCGCCGCACATCAGGTAAATGTTGAACTGCGTCACGCCGACTTCCTGAAGCTCTTTAAGTCGGCGTTGCTGTTCCGCAACCGGGCCAACCAAACAGAAACGGTCAACGACTTCATCCGTTACAAATTCAGCATTACTGCTGCCGACTTCGGCGTGGTGCAGGTAGTTGTAACCTTTGCGGTCTTTGATGAATCCGATCAATTCCGGCGGCAATTCTTCCGGTTTGTATTTGGAAACCAAATCAACGATGTGGTTTGAAACCAGCGCAGGAAACCAGCGGACTCGGTCACGCGCCACAGCCAGATCGTCCGACACCCAAACCGGAGCAGCGGCCATAACTTTAATCTTGCTGAAATCTCGTCCGGCTTCTTCAGCGCCTTCGCGGACGAAGTTCAAACACCATTTGATTAAATGAGGATCGGCGAATTGCAGAATCACTCCGTCGCCAATCTTGCCCGCACATCGCAAAGCCTTCGGCCCGTAACCCGCAACCCAGATTGGCGGAACTCCTGCGTCAGCCCAAGCCATCTGAATTTCTTTTTCTTCGTAGCTGATTTGCTTGCCGCCACACAGATCGCGGATGGTTTGCACGCATTCTTCGAGCACCGCCAGCGTCGTAGGGCGTTTGCCCATCACGCGCCGCGATGAGTCTCCGCGCCCGATGCCAATGTCCATTCGCCCGCCGGAAATGCGGTTGAGCGTAGCGAACAAGCTGGCCGTCACCGTCCAATCGCGCACTGCCGGGTTGGTCACGCAAGGGCCGATGCGCATACGTTCGGTGTTCGCCGCCATCAAAGTCATCAGCGGAAACGGCTCTTGCCACAGCACATGGGAATCGAACATCCAGCCGTAATCGAATCCGGCAGCTTCCGCTTGCCGCGTCAAATTAACAATGCGTTGCGGCGTCATATCCGGTTTGAAAGTAATCGCAAATTCCATCCTTGTGTCCTCGTTTGATCGTGCGTTGACGCGCTGAAATCAGGCGCGATTTGAATGTTGGAGTAATTGACGCGAATTTCGCACCCGTTTTACAACCTTCCCAACTGGGCGAGCAAGGCTGAACGTCGCGGGTATTTTTCCTTGAGCTTCGCCAGATAGCTTTTCCACTCTGCGGTCTGCCCCATCTGTGCGTAGGCAGCTTTGACGCGGCCCAGCCACACGACGGCGTAGTAGTAATACTTGCTCTGCGTTTTGGCGATCAACTCATCGGATTGTTTGAGGCTGACGCGAATCACCCACTCCGGGCGATGCGCGATCAAGGCATCCGCGACCGTGGCGATAAGGTGGTAATCGTAAGTTTGCTTGTCCGCGACTTTGATTGCGGCATCCCATTCTTGTTCTTCGATCAAAACCTCGGCCAACGGCTCTTGGTTGTAATGCTTTTGCAACGATTTCATCAGTTCCGGTTGCAACTGTTTCCAGCGCGAACCGGCCAGTCGTTTGATCGTGCGCCACTTTTCCAATGCAGGCGCGTCGTGAAAAGCCGCCTGCCACGCAGCCAACGCCTGAGCCGTGCGCCCCTGCGTTTCTTCCAGCGGGCCGAGCCATTCGCCAAGCCCAGCCTTATGACCATCGAGTTTCAATCCACGTTCAGCGACTTTCAACGCATCGTCCAACTGCCCCGACTCGCGCAACTGCCGCGCCAGTTTCAACGCCTCGCCCGCATCGGTCAGATGTTTAAGCGCGTACTTTACGCTTTCTGCCACGCGATCCAACTCCACCAACTTCATCGCGTAGCGCAAATGCCCGCCCACTTGCAGACACAGCTTCAGGAATTCATCCGTTCGCCCTTGCCGTTCCAGCACATTCAGCTTCGCGCCTGTCAGCATTACGGAAAACGAATTCCCGCCCCAGCCAGCAGTGACAACCGTTTTAGAGTCATCCTCTTCCGATTCCTCATCCACATCCCAGCCCCGTTGCGCGGCGACGATGGCGAGTTCCAAACCATCCACGCCGTAATTGCTCAGCTTGTCGTGAATTTCATTCAGGTCGCTGACCAAGTCTTCGCGCTGCTCTTCATCCCAATCCAGGCTCAGAATCACTTCGGCCAAAGTCGCGCCCAAACCATCCAGGTAACTGCCCAACTCCCCATCGGAATCGTCAATGACCTCGAAACCCTCGGAGCTTTCATCCGCCAGCGTCAGCAAAATCCGCAGCGCCGCTTCGGCATCGCCCGCCGCCAGCAACGCCATCGCCTCTTGCTCTATGTTCTCTAACTGCCCGACCACTCCACCGACATACCCATACGCTTCCGATCCCTGTCTGTGGCCGAAGCCGTGCAAAATGCCATGCACTTGCCGCTGATAAATTTTGGTGTCTATTTCCCGCTTCGGCTTTGGCTGAGCAATTTTTGGTTGAATGGCAATGGCAGGAAGCGTCGCCTCCAACCAATCGCCAAGCTCCGGCGCTTCCTCCAACAGTTCGGTCAATAGCTGCGACAACTGTTCGCGGCTCAATTCGGCAAGCCGGTCTGTCAGGTTTTTATGGTTGGTGATTTGTTTGGAATTAGCCATCGTGTTTAACGCTGTCGCATAAAAATGAAATCGCCTGAATCGTGTCCGGAGGCTTGAATGTACCTGTATTCCGGCGCTTGATTGGATTTGCCCGCAACTTGTTCCTTGATGTATCGGGAGAAAAGCTCTTCCGCCGTGAAGACCCGCTCCTCCATCCCGCGCAAACCATCAAGCAGTGCCTTGGCAAAGATCGAATGATTGCCACCGCCACCATCCGCAACCGGCTCGTTGCCGCCGCTCGCCATCAAGATGCGCGAAGTCCCGCCGCGCATCTTTTCCAGATACCGCTCGCGCTCAGCTGGAGTGCTTAACCTGAAATCCGTCGTGCGCGTCAGCGTGCCCGAATAACAACTGTCGGAGACGATCAGAATGTGGCGCGCCGGAATCGCTCGCACGTTGGCGGTCACATCGTCCGCGATGATCCAATTCGCGTTGTAATTCATTTCTGCATCCGTCGGTATCCAGTAAGCCTTTTTCGTACCGTCATCGAAGTGCCCGTGCCCGGCGTAATAGATCAGCAGATTGTCGTCCGGTTTCAAGCTGCGGCTATAATCGTTCAACGCCTTGATGATCTCCGCCCGTTTCGCATCCGGGAGCAATTTGACCTCGAAACCGTAATCGGCGCGCAGCGATTTCGCCACTTCCTGCGCGTCATTGATGGCGGTCTTCAATTGCCTCTCCGGCGGTAGATTCGGATAGCGATTGTTGCCGATCACCAACGCGAAATACCGCCCTGTCACCAGCGGCGGCTCGTACCGAATGGTGAAGCTTTCAGTCGCGCGGTTGCCGTAATTGTCCGTCGCCATCACCGTGATCGGATTGTCGCCGACTTGCAGCGGGACTTCGGCGGAGAAGTTGCCGCGTTCATCCAGCCTCATCGCCACCCCGCGCACAGTCACTTCCTTCACACCCGAATCGTCCGTCGCTTGGCCGGTGACGGTGAGGCTGCTGCCTGATTGTTTGAGGATGCGATCGGCTGCCGGTTTGACGCCTTGACCGCGCGTGAGCGGCGGCGAGGTAATCACAATCTTTGGCGGCGTGGTGTCTTTGGGTATTGGCAGCCTCTTGGGCAATTCTGTGTTAGCAGCGGTGGGAGCGCCATTGCTGGAAGAAGGCATAACGGCTGCACTGGGAACACGCTTAAGTTCAATACCCAAGGTAATTGTCTGGCCGCCATAATCCAGTGACCCCTGCCCCTTCATTGTTTCGCCTTCGAGCGTGAAAGCATAGTTGATGGTGACAGTGGTCTGAGGTGTCTCAACGTCTGCCTTAGCCGTGAATCTGTGGCCGTCAATTTTTATATTTTTGAGTTCGGTCTCAGTGCCTGGACGAGGGCCAGACACCTTGCCGGAATACTGGTCGCCCTCTTTCCCGATGACCAAATAGGCTGGGAGTTCTCCTTGCGGCGATTTCAATACGCCTTCCCATCTTCCAGCTAGTTTGTCTTGTTGAGCTACGCCGGACAAAACAGGAAACTGAACACATAACATTACTCCTGCAACAGTCACGACCGATGACCAGAGCACAACATGTTTCCTCAGTTCATTCAATCCAATCAGCGACATAACCACTCCTTGCTGCTTTCATCTTGCGATGACAAATGATGAAACCAGCGTTACGACACGTTTCCGCTCCCATAAGCGCAAGTTACGCCCGAATCGGCTCAACGCTGCGCGAGAAAATTTATCCGTTGCCCGCCAGCCACCACTTGAAGACGACCAACCGGATGAGGCAAAGCGCCTCCCTTTCACCGCAAATAGGTACTAACTAGGCTTCAGTACCTATTTAATGGGTATCGTACCTATATTCTCCGCCAGCGCGCATCCGGCCCACGTCCCAAACATTCGAGTCTTTCCGCTTGTCGTTCTTCGCGTAGGATGCGGCGGATCAGGTCAACGCCGACGTGTGGGCATCGCTCGCGGAGCGTTTTGACGGAAAATTCGCCATGCATCGTTTGAATCGCGTTCAGCACCATCTCGGTTTTCGCGCCGTGAGCCGTCGTCAACTGGCCGACGCGCTGCTCAAAGTCGCGGTAGGCAGCGAGCAGTGTGCCGAGGAAATACTCCGTCCACGGTAACAGTTCGTGTTTTCCTTCATGCCAGCCCTGCGACGATTGATGCAGCGCATCGTAGTAACTCTCCTTGCTTTGCTCGACGATCATTTCGAGGCTGATGAAGCGGCCAACTTCAAAGCCCGCCTGATAAAGCAGCAGCAGGCTTAGCAAGCGCGCCATCCGCCCGTTGCCGTCAAGAAACGGATGAATGCAGAGAAAATCGAGCACATAGGCCGGAATCAGCATCAGCTTTTCCACTTCGCCTGAATGCCATAATGCGCCAAAGCCTGCGTGCAGGTCTTCCATCGCGTCCGGCGTAGCAAATGCTGAAACTGGCCTGAAGCGAATGACCTTCGCACCGTCCGGTTGCACTTCGGTGATCTCATTGTCCACGGCTTTCCAGCGTCCGCCGCTTTCGCCAGCATAGCGGTAAAGATCGCGGTGCAATTGCAACACCGTGCCTGTCTTGATCGGGATATGCGGGTGGCTGGCGTGGATTGTGTTGAGCACATCGCGGTAACCGGTAATCTCCTGCTCCGAGCGATTGCGGGGTTCGGTCTTTTTCGCCACCAGCGCCTGAATCCTTTCCAGCGGCGCCGTAACGCCTTCGATGCGGTTTGACGATTCCGTACTTTGAATGATCGCCGCCTGCCGCAAAGTCTCAAGCGCCTGTGGAATCTGCTGTTTGAACAACTCTTCCTTGCCTTTGTATTCGCCCAGCAAGCGCACGGTCTGCAATAACTTTTGCGTGATCGGCTGACGTTCGATGAAGTTGGCCTCGAATGATTTCA
>JAGNMH010000825.1 GCA_017991275.1 Acidobacteriota bacterium | reverse complement strand
GCACGGCCATCGCTCTGCCTATGCTGGATGCTATGACTCCCGCTTTGGCCGCTGCGCCGAAAGCTCCGGTCAGACTCGCTTTCCTGTACGTCCCCAACGGAGTCGTCAACATTGACTGGTGGCGACCGAAAGGCGAAGGCCGTAACTTTGAGTTTTCGCGCCTGATGAAACCGCTGGAACCGTTGCGCGAAGACATCTTTACTTTGTCGGGTTTGGACGATCACAACGGCAACGCGCTGGGCGATGGCCCAGGCGATCACGGCAGAGCCGGGGCTTCGTTCCTGTCGGGCGTTCACTGCAAAAAAACCGCAGGCGCTGACATTCTGGCTGGAATTTCAGCCGATCAGGTCGCAGCCGCTGCCCTCGCTTCGCAAACACGATTCGCTTCGCTGGAACTAGGTTGCGAAGATTCGCGCACGGTTGGCAACTGCGATTCCGGCTACAGTTGCGCTTATACGAACAGCATTTCATGGCGCACTCCGACCACGCCGAATCCGCCGGAGATCAATCCGCGAATGGCATTCGAGCGTTTGTTCGGAACCGCCGACTTAAGTTTGTCCGCCGAAGTCCGCGCTCGCCGAGCCGCCTATCGCAAAAGCATTCTGGATATGGTGCGCGAAGACACTCAAAAACTGACCGGAACGCTGGGCACAAACGACCGCCGCAAAATTGACGAATATCTTTACGCCGTACGCGAAATCGAACAGCGCATCGAAAAAGCCGAAAAGGAAAACCGCGAAATCACTCCTTCATTCGACAAACCCGCTGGGATTCCGACGACCTTCAACGAATACGTTCGGCTGATGTGCGACATTCAGATGACTGCGTTTCAAACCGACCTGACGCGAGTTTCGACTTTGATGTTCGCCCGCGAAGGCAGCATGCGCGTTTACCCTGAAATCGGCATCAACGATCCGCACCATCCGCTGACTCACCACCGAGGCATCGCCGATTGGATCGAAAAGGTCGCGCAGATCAACACCTACCACGTGCAATTGCTGGCCGAATATCTGCAACGGTTGAAAGCCACGAAAGAAGGCGACAGCAACCTGCTGGACAATTCGATGATCGTTTACGGCGCAGGCATCAGCGACGGCAATCGCCACAACCACGAAGACTTGCCAATTATTCTGGCCGGACGCGGCGGCGGAGCTTTCAAACCCGGACGCCATATTTTCTTCAAACCCGGCAAGCCGATGACCGATTTGTATCTGACTCTGTTGGACCGCCTGGGCGTTCATCCCGAAAAAATCGGCGACAGCACAGGTAAATTCGATCATCTGAGTGATTTGAGTCGCGCATAAGCTCGCTACAAATCGAAACCACAAAAGGCACAAAACGCACAAAAACCAGTTGAGTTGTTTTGTGTCTTTTGTGTTTTGCCATTGGGTCTTACTTTCATATTCGACACACCATGAAGATCATCAAGCTGCTTTCGCTCTCGCTCTTTCTGCTTGTCGCAATAACAGCGCTAACGTTCGCTGCAGAGTTACAAGCAGGAACTGCTCGCGTCGAAATCACTCCGCCGGTTGGATTTCCGATGGGCGGTTACGGCGCTCGGCAAGGGTTTTCAACCGGCATTCACGATCCACTGTTCGCAACCGTTTTGCTGCTGAAGGCCGACGGCGTCAGCGTGACAATCGTCAGTTGCGATTTGCTGTCGTTTCCTTCCGAACGAATCCTGACGCTGGCGCGAGAACGCAAACTGGCCGATTACGTTTTGATCGCTGCAACTCATAATCATTCCGGCCCCGTCACCTGGCGAGATAAAAGCTGGCCGTCGCCAGATCGTTCGTGGTACGCCGAAGCCGAAACCAAAATCCTGAACGCCATCGAAGAAGCTTCAAAGAAAATGTTTACGGCTCGCATCGCCGCTGGCTTCGGAGAAATCTACCTGGGCCACAACCGCCGCAAAGTCGCCGCCGATGGAAAAGTGACGATGTTTTGGCGCAACGCAGAACGGTTGCCGACTTCGCCTGTTGATCCGACCTTCGGCGTGATTCGCGTGGACGACGAAACCGGCAAACCGCGCGCGGTGTTGGTCAATTACGCCTGTCACGCTGTAGTTCTGGGGCCGGACAACCGACAGATTTCGGCGGACTATCCAGGCTTTTTGCGAAAGCGCGTTGAGCAGGCAATGCCCGGCGCGTTGTGTTTGTTTGCTCAAGGCGGCGCTGGCGACATCAATCCTTACCAAGACAAACAGCCCGTCGCCGAAAACGGTTTTGGCGAAGCCGAAAAGACCGGCAACGCTCTGGCCGAAGAAGTTCTGAAAGTCGCCAATAAGCTGAAACCCGCCGCCAACTCATCCGCAAAGCTCCAAGCCATTTCGGAGGTCAAAGAGTTCCGCGATCGTTGGGACACAACGAAAACCGTCAAAGCCGGTCTGACGACTCTGTTGCTGAACAACTCCATCGCCATTGCGACGATCCCCGGCGAGCCTTTCGTGGATTTGCAGATCGCATTGCGCGACAAGTCGGAAGTGACCAACACTTTTTTGTTCGGCTACACGTTCAGCGCGGGCGGCGAATGGATTGGCTATGTGCCTACGATTCGCGCCGCCAGCGAAGGCGGTTATGGAGCAGGCTACAGCACCAACATCGAAGTCGGCGCTGGCGAAGCAATGGTTGATCGCCACGTCGTCAACCTGTTCACTTTGATGGGGAAGCTGAAAAAGTCGCCGAGCTTTTGATCGGGAGAAAATTTATGCGTCGTAT
>JAGNMH010000824.1 GCA_017991275.1 Acidobacteriota bacterium | reverse complement strand
GTCCTGAGCGGATCAGTTGCCGTTCCTCGCTGCTCAACCAGCGATGTTTATCTGGCGTTTGATAGAACGTTAGCCATAGCGCCAACCACAAAAAGCCAAGCGTGCCAGTGATTAGAAAAGTCGCTTTCCAACCGAAGGACAACTGCAACCAGACGATCAGCGGAGGCGCGATGATGGAGCCAATTGCCGCGCCGCTATTGAAAATCGCCATGCCAAACGCGCGTTCACGAATAGGGAACCATTCAGCTACGGTTTTGGCCGCGCCCGGCCAGTTGCCGGCTTCACCCAAACCGAGCAGAAAGCGAAAAGCGCTGAGACTGCCCAAGCCGCGCGCCAGCGCATGCAACATTGCCGCGACTGACCAAACCGAGATTGAAAAAGCAAAGCCGCGCCGTGTGCCTACGCGGTCATACATCCGCCCGGAAAGCCCCTGGCTGATGGTATAAGCCAGCAAAAACCACGTGCCCAGACTGGCATATTGCAAATTGCTCAAGTGCAAATCCGTCGTGATGATCGGAGCCAGCACCGAAATAGTCAGCCGGTCAATGTAGTTGATCAGCGTCGCCAGAAAGACCAGGGCAATGATCCACCAGCGCAAATTCCGTATTCGGAATCCACCATTCGCCTGGAGTGATGTCATCGGCTCTGTTTCCGAAGTGGTTCTCATTGGTTGGGCATCTTTGTGATAACGTTACCAGGTTTAAGCAAGCACACCTGAGTTTTTATTTCGGCAAAATCAGCGGCGAGCCGCTTTTTTCTGTCCGGTGGAATGGCGAATGATTAGATGGCAATTCAGATTGATTTCTTTGCGTTCTCTCAATTTGCCTTCGATTCTTTCCAGTAGCAGCGAGGCAGCCTGGCGCCCCTGCTCGACCGTCGGTTGATCTACCGTGGTCAGTGGCGGCGATGTATAGGCGGCAAGCGGAACATTGTCGAACCCAACGATTGAGACATCGTCAGGAACGGCCAGGCCTTCATCGTGTAGCGCGCACATTGCTCCAATGGCGGTAAAATCGTTGCGCGCAAAGACAGCCGTTGGCGGTTTGCTCAAACTTAGCAATCGTTTCATTCCCTGATAGCCATCGTTTTGAGTCGAATAACCCGGCCCGGAAATCGTTTCTGGCCCTACGATCAATCCATCTTCAACCGGCAGCCGATGATTACGCAGTGCCGTCAGATAACCTTGGAATCGTCGCAGACCCTGGCCTGTGGCCGGAGAGACACCAACAAAGCCAATCCGTTTATGCCCGGTGGAAATCAAGTATTTGGTTGCTTCATATCCGCCGGATTGGTGATCTGCCGTTACGCGATCAACCAGCGGGTGAGGGAACTCCCGTCCGACCAACACGATTGGCAGATTGCGTTCGACCAGCTTGGAAAGCCATTCGTTGCCAGTTGGCGTTTCACGTGTGGCAACGATGATGCCGTCCACGCGATGATCGAATAACGCGCTCAATCCCGCCTGTTCACGTTCTGTGCTGCGCTCGCTGGTGCAGATAAACGAGGCATAACCGCGCGCCAGCAAAATATCCTGTATGCCGCTGACCAACTGCGCGGAAAATGGGTTCGTAATATCCGGCAGCAGTATGCCAATCACCTGTGTACGCTGACGTTTCAAGCTGCGAGCCAGCCCGTTCGGGTGATAGTTCAGTTCTTTGACAGCCTGTTGAACTTTTTCCCGCATAGCCTCGCTAACATAGCCGGTCTCGTTGATAACGCGCGAAACGGTCATCGGTGCAACCCCCGCCAACTCCGCAATGTCCACAATGGTCGGGTGCCGGTCAGTTCGCTTGCCGCGTTTCAAATTTGCCTTTCTTTGCCGTTTGTCTGTCATTCTTGATGTGGTAGCGTTATCAGGTCGGAGTTTTTTTACTCTTGGCAGTTAAAGTTGTCAACGGGTTTTAGACTGAAGGACGAAAATGTTTAAGTTTTTTGGGGCAGCCGTTGACCGGCAAAGTCTCAATGCCAATACTCATAGCATGGGCATGACCGAGAAAAAAATTGTGAATCCTGCAGTGTTGAGCGCGGGGGATACCGTGGCAATTGTTGCGCCAGCCAGCAATCTGAAAAGCGATTATCTGGCGCGAGGCGTTGCTGAACTGGAAAGCTTGGGATTTCGCGTCAAACATCGCCCCGACATTTTGGACAAAGCGCTATACACAGCGGGCAGCGACCAGCGTCGAGCCGATGAGTTGATGGAAGCTTTCGCCGATCCTGAAGTCAAGGCCGTGTGGGCCGCGCGTGGAGGTTATGGCGTGATGCGGATTTTGCCGTTGCTGAATGAAGAAGTGCTTCGCGCGAATCCGAAAATCTTTATCGGTTACAGCGACCTGACCGCACTGCATCTTTATCTTTATCAGCGATTTGGATGGGTGACTTTTCACGGGCCAATGGCGGCGAAGGATTTGGCTGGTGGAAAAGAACATTACGACCGCGAAACTTTACTGGCAGCCATTACCGAAGCCAAACCGATGGGCGAGATCAAATCTACGAGAACAGAAATGCTGCATCGCGGTTCGGGTGAAACGGTCAGTGGACGTTTGCTTGGCGGATGCCTGTCCCTGATTACGGCGATGATGGGGACTCCTGATGAATTGGACACGCGCGACTCGCTTCTTTTTCTGGAAGATACAGGCACCCGGCCTTATGCGATTGACCGAATGTTGCAGCAGTTGCGGCTGGCAGGGAAGCTTAACGAAGTGCGTGGTATTGTTTTCGGC
>JAGNMH010000127.1 GCA_017991275.1 Acidobacteriota bacterium | reverse complement strand
ACGCTCAATTCGGGAATATCTACAGCACATTCGTGACGCTGCCCACTTTGTTCAAAGCTCTTCTAGTGGGTTGAGCGAAGAGCAATTTTTCAATGATGAATTGCTTTTGTCCGCGGGCTTGAGATCATTGGCAAAGCCGCCAAACAGCTCCCACAGGGCTTACGCGATCAATACCCACAGATTTCCTGGAGAGGATTTGCAGGCCTGCGCGACCGTCTTATTCATCAATACTTCAGCGTCAACTACACCATAATCTGGGAGACTGTTAAGGTGGAAGTGCCTGAATTAATCAAGACTGTTGACTTGATGCTGATTCGTGATGACCTATGACTGCCACACACTTCATGAAAAAAAGGGCCATTCTAAATTGCCACTAAAATCTCAGGCTACAGATCAAAGGAGTTTGCTATGCCACCAATACCAGCCGTTCCCATCGCCGTCACGCTTCCGCCATCTGACAACCCATACAGCTTCGTCGAAGTCACCGCGTTTCGTGGAGATTTCGAACCGCCGCTTGGCTTCCCAAATCCCAAAGGTATGGCTTATCACTGGGCGCTGGATCGGCTGATAGTCTCACTGTCGCCGTCTGGGTTCGTGTTCGGGCGGAATCAGGTTTTGAATCTGGTGGCGGCTGACGGCACGCGCGCTCCGTTCGCGCCTGGCTTTCACACCTTCCGCGAAGTCGAATCGAAGATCGTCGTAGTTCCTCAAAGCGGGCCGCCGGTTGATGCCGGTTTTACTCCCGGCGACATTTTCATTGGTCGAGGGCCGCACACTGAAATTTCCAGGCTCTCGGCAAATGGCGAAGTGCTGGCTGAAGTTTTCACACAGCTCAGCCCAAACAGCAGCCTGTGGGGCGGGCTGACCTTTGACACCGAAGGCGAATTCGGCGGCAAAATGATCGCGGTTGAAAGCGACGGCAAAATCTTTTTGGTCGCGCCTGATGGTTCAACCGAGTTATTGACCGACCTGCATTTGCGATTGGAAGGCGTGGCCGTGGCTCCCGTGACATTCGGCCCGCACGCCAAAAACATCATCGTAGGTTGCGAAGGTTACGGCGACGACGACCCGCACGGCGGAGAAATTTACGCCATCAGCAAAAACCTGACGGTCACTCTGCTGGCGAACATTGGTTTTGCCGCTGAAGACATTCAGTTCATCCCGCAAGGCGGCGCGACGTTTTATCAAACTCAGATTTGTTTCGACCGCGAACGCGAAAACCGATTGCTGTCTGTCAGCGCCAGTCAGTTTCTGCTCCGTTACGGCAAGATGATCGTCAACAATGAACTGACCGGCGAACTGTGGGAAGTCGGTTGGGATGGCCAGAAATACACTCAACAACTGGCTGGTCGAGTTCCCGGTCGCTGGTCAAGTCAGGGTTTCAACTGGCAAGGCACTGAAATCGAATCCTGCTGTTTCGCCATCAAAAAACCTCGCATCCCGAACTGGAACGACTGGCAAACCATCCCCGGTACGTTTCTGACAGACCGCGCTCCATCAGCGGCAACTGATCCAAACGGCGAAGTGCTGTTGTTCGGCAAAGGTTCAAGCGATACAGGCGTTTATCTAAACCGTTTGCGCCAGCCGCAGCAATCAGTCTTGCCAGACCCTGACGGAGAACCGCGCAGTTGGCAGGGCTGGCGACGCGACCCTTTCAGTATCATCACGCCGCATGCGCTGTCGTGCAGCCAGCATAACCAGCGGATGTACGCTTTTGCTGTCAAACCGGAAGGCGTCATACAGCATAAGTTTTTTTCGCCTGACGAAACGACTGAAACCATACAACCGTGGCAGGATGTTCCCGGAACGATGGTGACTCCAACAGCCGTCACCAGCGCAACAATCAACGGGCGTTTAGTGCTCTGTGCTTTGGGACAGGATCGCCGAATTTACCTGAACGAGTTGGCTCCGGGCGGCAGGTATTGGGGCGGCTGGCAGTTGGTTCCCGGCGGAGGCAGCACAGACATCACACCCACCGTAATCGCTTTTCAGGACGAGCTTTACCTGTTCATCAAGGGGCTGACTTCCAAACGGGTTCTGATGCGAACCCGCACCGTGAACGGCGATTGGACGCCTTACGGCGAAGTCCCAGGCGCAGCCCGCACGGATTCGCCAATCACTGCGATAACGAACGAAGGCCAGTTGTTCCTCTTCATCAAAGGAGCCAACGACCGCGCGCCTTACGTCAACGTCGCCAGCGAAACCGGCTCATGGAGCGGCTGGCAAATGTTGCCCAACCCAGGCTCAACCGATGTGGCTCTGGCCGCCGCGCCATCTGGCAACCGCGTTTACCTTTTTGCCAAAGGCATCAACAACCCTTCGATCTTTGTTCGCTCTACTTTCTAGCTTTGCCAAGAACTCTGGCGGCGGCCTGTGGGTCAGCAAGTAAATCCGCGGCTGAAAACAAACGATGGCATTGAGCATCGGACGCTAGCTCATTCAACCATTGCCATTGGCTGGCGGTGTGGTCGCGCCAAAGCTGAAAGAACATGCTTTGTTCTGCCAAACGCAGCAGAGCTTCGCTGCGCGAAAGTGGTTCAAGACGGCTGAACGGTTCATTTACGATTTGCGGCAGGACGATGTGGCCAATCTTTCGGAATCTGGTTTCAGCCAGTTCGCGCGTTTTGAAAAACTCCAGGCCGCCAACACAGGTGCGATCCAGATATTGATGATATTTTGTGGCTTCATTCAACTTAGGCCAACGGTTGAACAATTCATCGCCAATGTGAAAATACTTTTTCAGCGGCGTCAGAAAAGCCGCTGTTTCGTCTCTGCCAACGAGCAAAGAATCATCGGAAACCGGTCGCCAGCCAGCCAGCCCAAGCGCAGTTGTCAGCGTGGTTTTCCCTGCTCTCTGCTCTCCGCAAACCAACCATAATTCATCTTCTGGCGAAACTATTGCCGCTGCGTGCAAATGATAAAGTCGCCGCGATCGCAACATCAGCAGCAGGGCAAACAGCGCATAAGTGTTTGCCAAAATGTGCGGATATTCCATTGCTTCTGGCGTGACCAGGCCAATCCCTTTTCCGGCTTCAACATCCACGCGGAAAGCGGCAACTCCTAAATCGAAAAAGTATCGGCCTATGGCTTCGCCAATTGCGGATTGCGTGCTGCGAATTACTGATCCCCGACCAGCGCCTTTTTCCTGCCATAAGCTGACGACTCCGGTTTGCGAAACCAGTTCAGCCGTTGCCGGAATCAATACTTCGCGCGACGGCATTTGGTCGCGCATCTTCAATTCGATTTGAAGCACTGAGCCATGTTTCGCCGAAAAAGGCGGTTGATCGTTTGGAGTAAAGAGAAGTGGAGAGTAGTAGCTGAAGTAATCAGCGAAGAGGCGGATGAGGCGCGGCGAGCGAGCCGAGATTAAAATCTGATTGCCGCAAATCGCCAGCGTGATGGCAGGCATACTGGGTTAGATCACGAGTTGCGGATGTGGAAGGCGGTTAGATTCCGCAATCCACAATCCGCAATCCGCAATGGTATTAGCCGCCGATGGCATTCGTCGCAATTGTCGAGGAGCCAGAAAGTGTGACTTGTGTCAACGAGTTCGACAAGGTTAGTTGTGGAGGTTCGTAAGCTGGCAAATCGCCATTTGTCGCCGCCAATGCATGGTTTGAAACCGTCACGCCGAAATCCGAATGGAAAATCAGCCCGTTGCTGTTCAACTCTGCCAGAAACTCACGCGTGTCCAACTCCGCCAGATCGTCGTTGATATTGAACGACGACGCCAGCGCCGCTGTCAGGCTTTCGACCGTGTTGGCCGAACCTGAACGCAACTGTTTCCACAGATAAACCGCTGCTGCATTGAGGGTGTAATAATGAAGGTTCTCAAGATCGAGAATGATGCCTTCCTTGTTGTCGAGCAGTTCGGTAAACGACGCTTGCTCTTTGGTGACTATTTTCGGGGTACTGGTCTGCATCTGCATGGGATTTTTCCTTGCGTCCTTTCCAAAGACTTGGTTGGGCCATTCGTTAACCGAATTAGCGTGTTGGCCTTCCAGGACGAACCGACTCAGTCACGAAGACTGCGCCATCATCCATTCCGGAGTTGAAGGTAAGGCGTTCAACCGACCCCGAACCAACGTTGAGCAGATAAATTTCCGCGTCTCCGTCGCGCGTCGAAGTAAACAGCATTCGGTCGCCTCGCACAGAAAGCGATCCGTTAAAATCGCCCTTGTCCGTCAAGACACGGAAGCTGCCGGTTTCGGCATTGGCCATTGCAATTCCACTGGTTTCACCAACTGTCGCTGTCGTGTTGAAAACGATCTGCTGGCCATCTGCACTCCAGCTCAACCCGCCAACGACCTTGGCATTGCGGGTCAACTGGCTTAGCTCGCCATTTGCCTTGGAGTACATCCAGACTTCGTATTCGCCGCCGCGATTTGAAACAAACGCCACGCGCGAACCATCGGGCGAAATTGCCGGGGCAAAGTCGGTTGACAATTCGCTTGCCGGAACAATGACTCTGCGCTCCATTCCACCGGCGGTCATTATTTCAATGCCCTTACCTGAAAGGAAAGAAACCCACACGCCATCGCGTGTAGTCGTCGCGGCGGTTTCGTCCTCAGTATTTACTGTCAACCGATTAACGCCAACCATCGTGGGGCGGCGAGTGCGGATGGCAGAACCTAAAGTGCCGCTGAAAATTTCGTAATTGCTGCCTTCGCGGGAAGCAAAAACTATCGAGCGGTTGGAAGAAATGGCGGGAGTCAGATGTCCACGCCCTGTGTTGGTCAGTTGACTGACCTGTCGTGTGTTCAAATCAATCAGATAAAGTTCTGCGGCCCCATTACGCTGCGAAACAAAAACGGCGTAGCTTTCATCGCCACGGCTTTCCTGAGCAAACGCCACAACCGAAGCGGTAATAGCAAAGAGCAGGACGGCGATTCCGCTAGCAGCGCGAGCCATAATCCTTGTTGAATTCATGAGATCACTGCCTCCGAGTATTTATAGCAATTATTGCTTGCGGTGAGGCGAACAAATCGCCCGCCTCACCATATCTGCCGCCACGCCTTAGCGAATTCGGCGGATCGCGTTGTTCTTCGAGTCGGCAAAAATAATTTCGCCGCTCGGAGTTACCGTGATGCCGATGTTCACGCGAACATCGAAGCGCGTGCCTGAAGTGGAGGTTTGGAAATCCGTAGCCTCCAGATTCAGCAAAGCATTAGCAGCCGGGCCGCCATCGCCAGCGTAACCTTGAGCACCTCCGGCAAAGACCGTTGCCGTACCTGTCGTGCCGCTAATAACAATCTTTAGAAGCTTGTTATCGCTCTTGCCAGTTTCCGACGGCCCAGCATTAGTTACGTAAAGCGCACCATCTTTGCCTTCGGCCACATCACGCGGATTTTTTAGTAACGAGCCGGTACCGCCACTCAGGATGGTATCAAAACAACCTGTCGCGTTTGTTGCGCACTGCCCCGAAGCCTTCTCGCGCAGAATTGCACTGTTGCCAAAGTTGGTGTTGGCAACAGTGGTTCCGGTCTTTCTGCCTGCATTGGCGACCAGCAAACGGCCAGCCGAATCAAACGCCACTCCGGTGAAAGCATCGTTCACGCCACCGGTCAGAATCGTTGAAACTGCGCCGGTTGAACGGTTGATACGACGTACCAGCGAAGCAGCGGCACTACCGTTTTGCTCACCCGCATCAGCGATGTAAAGGTCTCCTGTCGTCGGATGAATTGCCACATCCGTCGGCCCCAGGAACCTGGCGCCAGTTGGATTGGCCCCATCTCCAACAGTTGACGAACTAAGACTGCCACCTGCGATAGTCGCAATGTTTCCGGGTGGAACCGTGATTGGGATTCCTGTGCCGCCAGTAGAGTAGAAAACTACTGGGCTGGCAGAGGTGTTGATGAAACGGATTAACCCTGTTCGGCGGGAAATCGTTGTGATAGTTGCACCCCTCCTGGAATCGGCAATAAAGATTCCCTGTGCGGTTGCAACAATACCTTGCGGTGTATCGAAAGCCGCCGAATTAACCGGCGCTCCATCAGTCGGGCCATTACCAACGTCTTTGTTGACAGTAACAATCGTGCCAGGAGCAACAGTTTGTTGAGCCTGAGTGCCATTAAAGATCGTCACTGGCGATGTGCCGCAATTGACGAATTGCAAACGGCTGACCGTCGAGTTTGTGACCCACAGATTACCGTTTGTATCCACCGTCGCGCTAAGCGGCGCAAACAAATCACCACTAGCAGCCAGACTTCCATCAAAAGGAGAAGCAAGGCCACTGCCAGCCACGGTGTTGATGTTGTTGGCTGGAATAGCAACTCCCGCCACTTCGGTCGCACTCGCACTCATATTCATATATCGAATGCGGCCTTTGAAGGTCTGCCCTTGATCCAGGACAAAAATGCCTTTGCTATCGGCGGAAATACCAGCCAACGGTGGGGTAGCAGTACTACCAAGCAGGTTAAACCCTGATTGATCAATTGCACCACCATCACCGCAAGTATCCGACGAATAATCGCAGGCCGTATCCAATATCCCAGCGATGACAGTGCCAGCAGCCGCAGCACTGGTCGGATTCGTAACCTCAACAATCGTCTGCTGATTGCCCAAGGCCGCATAGAGCTTGCCGCTGTAGAAAGTCAAACCTGAAATAAACGGGTTATTCCACGATCCTGGAGGAGGTGGGACATCCAATTGGTAAACCGAAGATATATTGCCTCCGCCATCAACGCGGGCAATACGTCCATGTCCGGTGTCGGCAATGTACAGGTTGCCGGCAGGGTCAAAAACCAAACCTCGTGGTTGAAGCAACGGCACACTTGTCGCGGCAACGCCATTGGAGAAAGTGTCGTTACGAGCAGTGGTCGCGCCATTGCCGGCAAAAACAACTGGCGTGCCGCCACCGACAGGTATCTTAACGATTTTATTTGCCCCCGCCGTGGCGTCTCCAACATAAACATCGCCAGTAGTCGGATGAACCGCTAATGCGTTGATCGTGCCGCCAAGTATGTTACCGCCAGTTTCCTGAAACAGAGTTCCGACATTACCAACTCCGACGCTGCCAGCACCGATTGTCTTGGCGCTACTCGAAGCATTCCAGGCACGAACGGCCACCGTAATTGAATCAGCATAATAAAGAATGTCGCCATTGGAACTAACGGCAAGTCCCGTCGCCACTCCCGCGTCGGCATTACGACCCGGAATGTTGTTAGAACCATCCAGCCCACCACCAACGACTGTACGTATTGTTCCTGGAGCTATCTTCATTCCACCAAGACTTACAGTATCGCGGGTGGTGTTGAAGAACCGAATATAGTTGCCTGAACTGGCCACATCTACAAAGTAAACTCCACGTCCCATCGGATCAGTCACAGCAACTGCCGGAGTGATAATGTTCACCTTCAAGCCCGGATTGCCATCGCCAAGTTGACCACCGACAAGGGTATCAATGATCGGCGTGGTATTGCTGAGCGTTGTTCCGCGCGTATCAAGTTTGGCGCCACTGAGCGCCAACACACCGCCACTGGCACTGTTCCCAATCTGGGAATTTGTAACTTTGACGTTTGTGCCGTCAGTAACAATTTCTGCGTTACCAAGGCTGCAAGCAGAAGCAGCGCCACCATTCTGCACACTGACATAATTCAATATGCAATTGGCCATCGCGTTGCGCGCGAAGAAGATTGCCCCAAAATTACCGCCTCCGGGAATCTTGTCAAAGGTGATTAACTGATTTGCCGCGGGCGCTCCCGGCTGAGTACCAAGGTAAGCACCAGCATAACCGTTTGCTGCAATGCAACCGACTCTATCCGTCGGGTAATCACCAGCTTTGAAATTTAGATCAGCCGCAAGCTGGATGTTCGCTCCGGGCGTAATCGTCAATTCGGCAGGAGATGCAGGAGCGGCTGCTCCGACAATCGCTGGATTTGTGCAATCACCGGCTATTTGGATCGGTACAGAACCTTGTCCTACCAGTACGCCGGATTTGTCGAAATCGTTCGACGCGGCATCGGCGGTAATACCAATTCGAACCGCGTTAAGTTGGTTTCCGACAAAATCGTTGGCGGATGAGTAGTAGTAAGATGCATCACCGACACTGGTTGCAACCGTGGCTCCTGTGGCTGGCAGGTCATACAACCCCAAGGCGGCATTGCCGCTCACCAACAGAGCAGCATCGGTGGCCGACGTGCCATTGTTTTCAACACGATTGCGTGAAAATCCCGTTACGCTGTCGCCTGCGCCAGCGGCCCTCAAACCTGAACCTGCACTATTGCGTAAAATTCCATCAGTAAAACGCAAAGTGCGCCCAGAGCCACTAATGTTGATTCCGGCAAACCCGGTTCCGCCACCATATTCGATCACGACATTACGCATCGTCATTGTCGCATTCGAAGCTGCGGTCGCGTCAATTCCGCCCCAAGCTCCGTTTGCCGGAACCGAAGCTCCAGGCGAACGTTGTGCAGTGAAAACTATTTGTGATGCCGGGCTTGATACGCCAGGAGTGCCTCCATCAGCATTGATGTTCCCGCCTCCGGCAATCGAAAGTGTGGCTCCACCGGCAACATAAATAACAGTGCCAGCCGGAATTGGCGTCGAAGAGCTAAGTGTTGAATTACCCGAAATCAGGTAGGCTCCAGCGGTAGGGAAAGCGCCCCCCGGAATGGTGCCGGTCAGCGTGGTCGCCGGAACTCCGGTCACTGTCAGGCGACCGCGAATCGAACTTGATCCAGCGCCACCGGCCGTTCCACCGGGGTTTGTGACGCGAACACTGTAATTCCCAGCAGCAGTCCCGGCAGGAACCGTCGCCGTAATCGAAGTGGCAGTAGCTGTGACTCCGGTCATTGCAATGGCAGGGCCGCTGGCAGGTAATAGTTCGACAACAGGAGTTCCAGTAAAGCCACGACCACTGATTGTCACGCTTGTGCCTGTTCCTGCATTAACCTGAACAGCGGCAGGAGCGACGCTCTCAGCAGCAACGCCAAGATCGGCGATGACTTTGTAAGTGAAAAAAAAGCTAGGAGGCTGGTTGGCTACTGCAAACGTCCAAACGCGAGTAGCTGCTGCTCCGGCCGCCATGTCGCCGTATTCGCGAGAAACGCTCAACTTGCCATTATAAGCAACCTGTCCATCACTGAAATAAGCAAATCCGCTTGCGCCAGGCACATTACCAGCGTCAGCGCCACCTGCATTTGTTATCTTGAAACTTGTGAAGACTACACGAGTATTGTAAAGCGTGGCACTTGAGTTATTGGTAAGTTCAAACTCGCCAGTTACCGTGGGCGGGTTGTCACCATTATTAACAAAAGCGCTGCGTATAACTCGACGGCCAAACCCGGCAACCTCGCCGCTTGGATCGCTTCGAGAATACAGCCGTGAATCTTTGCTGCCATTCGTACGTGCGCTCTTGGGGTTGACAGTGAAACTACGGGTTTTACTGTCAAAATACCCCTCGAACTCGCCCACGACCGAGCCTTGTAAACCCTCACTCTGTTCAAAAGTACGCCCATCAAGTGAAACAAGCGAAGCGGTGCTATGTGCTGGCTCAGATGCCACCATCGCTGCACTCATTTTGCGCTCTGCCGCTTGGTGACGCCAGTTCATGAAACCGGCACCTGCCAAAAATACGGCAACTAGCGCAAGAACAACCGCTCGGCGTGATGCCAAGCGGTACAAATTGAAAATGTATTCGCGACCAGCCATTGTTGTTCTGACTCCTTATTTTCTATGGCGAGGAGATTTGTCGCAGAGTCTAAACAACTCCGCGACTAGCCACTTTTTGTAAGATGTTCTATCAACTACGCTGGGCATATGCCCAGTTACTACATAAAGCCACAAATCGAAATAAAACAGGCAAATCGCAATCTGATTTGCTACAGCCTACACTCCGACATAGATTCAGTCATGGTTTCATGAAAGCAAGTACGGAGCGACTGCCAATAATAATAAATTAATAGGAGCACCTGATTTAATGTGTTGGAGCACCACACCCACGGGAGTAATTTGAAATGCACAGAATCAGAGGGAGAGTTACATTTTACTGTCTATTGCTCTCCTCAGTTTACTGCCAGCTTACGAA
>JAGNMH010000823.1 GCA_017991275.1 Acidobacteriota bacterium | reverse complement strand
TCAGGGCTGATCGGGTGCGACCAGTGATATAGGCTATGCAATCCAAGAATAATTGGAATGAACAGCACAGCCATCAACCAAAGCGGTGATGAGGCGGATTCCAGAGGGCGGCGGATAATCAATCCCCAACCACCTCCGCCCAGATATTGCACCATCAGCAAACCCAGGCAGCCCAAGGAGATACCGATCCAAAAAACATAAGCCACCAGATAAGTCTGGAAGAATGTCGTTTTGGCATCGCCGGACATGACCGAGCCGATCACCCATCCGATGATTCCCAGCAGGCCAATACCAATCGCCACGCCTTGAGTTTTTCCGAGTTCAGCCGGAGCAGCGTAGTTCGTACTCATTACTTGCCATGTCCTCCTGATTGGGCTGGCGCAGGGGCTGCGGCAGGTGCAGCCGATTCGGTTTTACCAGCTCCGCCGTGTTCGCCGCCTTTATTCTCTGACTTAGCCGATGCGGCTTTCTCAATTTCCTTCTTGTCGTTTTCGCTCAATTCCGCGACGCTGGCGCGCTGACTCAACTGCAAAGCGCGAATGTAGGCAGCCACCTTCCAACGATCTTCTGGTGTTAGTTGATCGGCGTAGCTGGACATTGCTCCAAAGCCGTTCGTCATCACGTCGTAAAAATATGACGACGGAGCCGCTTTCAATCGCGGGTCGTGATACGACGGCGGACGGCGAAAACCTCGTTGAACTATCATTCCGTTGCCATCGCCGAGTTTGCCGTGGCAAGGCAGGCAAGAAATGTTGAACCGGTTTTCACCTCTGTCCAGAATCGCTTTCAGTTGGCCTTTGCGTTCGTCAACGTTGCCGCTCAACCTGAACGGAAAGCCATCTTCACCGGTGATGGCGGCAGGAACCGTAGTTCCAGCCGCAGCACCAGCGACAGGGGTGGCCGTAACTTGAGTAACTTTAGGAGCCGATGGATTCAAATCCAAAGAACCACGAGCAACTGTGCCATCTGGCAACTGACGCATGCCCCCATCTCGATAGGCCTTGTACTTAGGATTGTCGTGCATGTCCTGACGGCAAGCTGAAAGTCCGAAAACAGCAGCCAATACGCAAGCCGCCAATACTGTTTTTTTCAGTTTAGCTATCAACATCGGTCACCTCTTTCGCTCCCAGACCTTCCAGAAAAGAACGCGTCTTGCCGTAATCAAACTTTGGATCATCGGCTTTGACACACAGGAAAAATCGGTCTGTAGTCGCACGTGAAAAACTCGGCACGTTAAAAACCGGGTGATACGGCTGCGGCAAGCGATTCATAATTATGTTGCCCAGAAAAGCTCCGAAAGCCGCCAGCAAAATCGTGCATTCAAAAGTAATTGGTATGAACGCAGGCCAACTGATAAACGGACGACCGCCGACGTTGATGGGGTAATCAATGGCCGAAGTCCAAATCTGCAACCCCAGCCCGCCTAACGCGCCAAGCAAACCGCAAACAAAAACCACTTTTGAAACTGCGTTTTTGTGAAATCCGATTGCTTCCCACAACTCTTCAACTGGATACGGCGAATAAGCGTTAATTCGCGTGTACCCCGCTCCGCGCGTCAACTTGGCAGCGGCGACAATGGCGCTGGGATCATCGAATTCGGCCATCAGGCCGTAAACTCCATTTTCTTCCTGTTTAGTCATAGCTTAACTCGTTGTTTGTAGTACCGGCGTCTGCCGGAAGCTTCCGCTCTAAAGGCGGGACTACCAACTACCTAATCTCCAAACTGCGGAACCGGTTGCGAACTACCAAGCGGTTCATGTCCTTCACTTTTCGCTTCTTCGATCTGGGAGACTTTGTGCTCGTCAACCTTTGCCGCGGGCAGCATCATCTTCAATTCAAAGATTGGGATCATCGGGACAAATCGGATGAAGAGGAACATCAGCGTCAAGAAAAGGCCGATGGTTCCGACAAACATCGAAAAATCAAAAACCGTCGGGTAATACATTCTCCAACCCGACGGCAGGAAGTCCCGGTTCAAACTCATGACGATGATAACGAAGCGTTCCAGCCACATGCCCACGTTGATGAACATACAGACAACCAGAATCACGAACATATTGTCGCGGTATTTCTTGACCCAAAGCAGTTGCGGAACCAGGAAGTTGCACAGGATCAGCAGCCAGTACATATAACCGTAAGGGCCGAACATACGGTTCTTCATCATGAACATTTCGTAAGTCGAGCCGCTGTACCAACCGAAGAACGCTTCCATCGCGTAACCGTAACTGACGATCAAACCCGTGGCCAACATCACTTTGCACATATTGCGTATGTGCCGCATCGTGATGAAATCTTCCAGGTGATAGAACTTGCGAACGGGAATGCCAATGGTCAGCACCATTGCGAATCCGGCGTAAACGGCTCCGGCGACGAAGTAAGGCGGAAAGATCGTCGCGTGCCAGCCGGGAACAATGCCGGTTGAAAAGTCGAACGACACGATCGTGTGAACCGAAAGCACCAGCGGAGTCGAAAGTCCGGCCAACAGCAGATAAGCTGTTTCATAACGGCTCCAATGCCGGGCGTCGCCGCGCCAGCCCATAGACAACATTCCGAACAGGAATTTCTGCCAGGGTTGTTTTGCTGAATCGCGCAACGTGGCGAAATCCGGAATCAACCCCATAAACCAAAACAGCAGCGAAACCGTCGCGTAAGTGTTGACCGCGAACACGTCCCACATCAGCGGGCTGCGGAAGTTCTGCCACATTCCCATCGTATTCGGGATTGGGAAC
>JAGNMH010000126.1 GCA_017991275.1 Acidobacteriota bacterium | reverse complement strand
CGGTTTATATCGCTTACCAAACCGAGTTGGCTGAATCCTCTGACGTTTTCCACAACGATATTCGCAAACGGTACGACAACGGCGAACGGTTGGTAGTTGACGCCATCACAACAATTGCCGACCTGGCGCGTCAATCACGCGAATGTTTGTTGAGTGGCGATCACGACGAACTTGCTCGGCTGATGAATTTGAACTTCGACACGCGGCGGACAATTTATAACTTGAACCCGAAACACATCCGTATGGTTGAACTGGCTCGCGAAATTGGAGCCTCAGGAAAATTCGCAGGCTCTGGCGGTTCGGTCATCGGGACATACAAAGACGAAGCGATGTTCGAGCGGTTGAAGAAAGCCTTTGAAGCCGAAAGCTGCGCCGTTATCAAACCAATCGTTCAATAGCTTTTGGAGTGCTACGGCTTGACGCAGCTTTTGCTTTCTCTGGCAACAGGCCTCAAGCACACAGATGGTTTTGCTGGAGAACGAAAAGCGGTGTCGAGACATCGCACTCTACATTTCAATTCAGGAGAATAAACTTTATGCGTTACTGGCTGATGAAATCCGAACCCGACTGTTTTTCGATTGACCATCTGGCGAAAGAGCCTAAGAAAACCACTTGCTGGAGCGGCGTCAGAAACTATCAGGCGCGAAACTTCATGAAAGAAATGGAGCTTGGCGACCAGGTTTTGTTTTATCACAGCAGCACCGAACCGCCGCACATCGCAGGTATCGCCGAAGTCGTCAAAAAAGCCTATCCCGACCACACGGCGCTTGATCCCAAAGACGATCATTACGACCCGAAGGCTTCGCCGGAAAAACCTATCTGGGAAATGGTGGACATCAAGTTCGTCAAAAAGCTGGACGTGCCGCTGTCGCTGGATGACCTGCGCCCGGTGGCCGCGCTGGAAAAGATGGAGTTGCTGCGCAGAGGCTCGCGGCTGTCGGTTCAACCCGTCACACCAGCCGAATGGAAGACCGTCGAAAAACTGGCCGAGAAGAAAGCGAGTCAGCACCGCGCCCGTTAGCAAGCGGGTTGCCTTGGATGCGCGCTTCCTACCGGTCGCGGCACTGACTCAACGATCAACGAAAGACCAAAACAAAATGCCAAAAGACATCAGATTCTCGCCACAACTGTTCACCTTTCTGGAAGAACTGAAAGCCAACAACAACCGCGACTGGTTTGAAGCCAATCGCCATCGTTATCTGGAATTCGTGAAAGAGCCTATGCTGGCGTTCATCGCGGCGTTTCGGCCCAGGCTGGCCAACTTCAGCAATTACCTGATTGCCGACCCCAAACCGCATGGCGGTTCGATGCTGCGCCTGCACAGAGACCTGCGGTTTTCAAAATCCAAAGAACCGTACAAAGCCATGGCTGCGGCTTACTTCTGGCATCAATCCGGCAAAGAAAGCCGTCCGGGTATTTACCTGCATCTTGATCCCGAGCACAGCTTTCTGGGAGTCGGACTTTGGCGACCGGCAACTCCTATGCGCAGAGACATCACCGACGCAATCGCCGACAAACCCGACGCCTGGAAAGCCGCCGTCACCGATCGCCAATTCAAATCCAAATTCAAATTCGGAGGAGAGTCTCTGGCCAAGCTGCCGAAGCAATACTCGCCCGATCATCCATTCTCTGAAGACCTGCGCCGAAAAGATTTCATCGTCACAGCAGAATTCACTCCTACACAGGTCTGCGCCAAAGACTTCCTTGATCGAGTGGAAAATCTCTGCGAAGCGGCAAAGCCATTTATGCAATTTTTGACCAAAGCGGCTGGTTTGAAATGGTAACGCCCAGATATTTTATTGACCTCAATGGAAAATGCGTTAGAGTACAGTCGTCGCAACATTAACGACAGACGATCTTCTCAGCATCGTCTGTAAAACTCTTTCAGCCCAAAACTCAATAGGAGAAATCTCTCATGCCTAAGAATGAAATCATTCCCTTTCCCGGAAGGCTTATCAAATTCGGGGAAACTGACAAAACCATCGTCCTGACCATCCAAAAGCGGTTAAACCAACTTGGGTGCGGCCCAATTGCCGAAAATGGGGTGTTCGATGAAATCACACTTGATGCTGTAAAACTCTTTCAATCGCGTTCGGTTGATTCCAACAATAATTCGCTGGTTATTGACGGGAAAATTGGCTCTCTAACCTGGGGGGCGCTTTTCAAAACCGACACGGCGACACCCGGTCAAAAAGCAGCAAGCAAGCTGTTAAACAAAGTTATAGAAATTGCCGCGACTCAGGTAGGTGTCAGAGAAAGGCCGCTGGGATCAAATGACGGCCCTGAAGTAAGGCGCTATTTGGCATCTGTCGGCTTGGACTCCAAAAAAGGAAGTTTTGCCTGGTGTGTGGCCTTCATCTATTTCTGCTTTCAACAGGCAGCCGATGAACTCAGTCGCAGTAATCCGATGGTCAAAACGGCTGGAGTTCTGGATCACTGGAATCGAGCCAAAGCTAATGGAGCAATTCGCATATTGGCAAAAGATGCCATTGCCGACCCAAGCCTGATTAAACCCGGACAGATATTCGTCATCGCAATCGGCAGCAAAGGATTAGGCCACAGCGGCTTGGTGACAGAAGTTTTGCCGGATGGAAGGTTCAAAACCATTGAAGGCAATTCAAACGACGGCGGCTCTCGCGAAGGAATCGGAGTCTTTGAAAGAGTGAGAAAACCGACGGAGATCAATCGCGGGTTTGTGGATTACAGCGGCGTTTAGTTCAGATTCGTCAACACTTACACAGCAGATAAAAGGCTGAACAGGTATGGCACACCTGCTCAGCCTTTATCGTTTGAAGATGTTTTTCGGCAGCTTGACGTGGACGCCCAGGTTCGGTTTGTCCACGAGTTGAGTGACGGCTACGTTACCAGCGATGCTGACCAGTTGATAGGCTTGATGTTTGGTCAGCCCTTTGTTCGCAACCAGAAAATCTATCATTTCCTGAATCGCCATTGTCGTAGCTTTGGTCAGATCGGGGTCAGTGGCCATGCTGATGAAATCCGTAGCGGTTTCGGCTCTGGGCCATGTCAGCTTCATGCCTTTCCGAACGGTAAGCTGAATGCGGCCACGCAGCGAAGTTTCAATCGCGGTCTGATCCACTTCGCCATCGCCTTGAGCCGCGTGTCCGTCGCCAACTTCAAACAATGCGCCGGGAACAAACACCGGAATGTAGAGCGTCGAACCCGCCACGAGTTCTTTGTTGTCCAGATTGCCTGCGTGTTTGCCGGGAGGATTGCTGCTGACTCGACCAAGTTCCGGCGAAGGAGCCACGCCCACACTGCCGAAGAATGGTTTAAGAGGAATGACTATGCCCGGCATGAACTCCGCGGTCATGGTCTTTTTGTTGAGTTGGAAAATCTTCTGTTTGACCGAGCGGTCACAGTTCGCGGGAACGAAGCCGCTGCATCCGTTGTAGCCATAATCAATCGCCAGATCAATCGCCAGAATCTTCACTTCCAGAACATCGCCCGGCTCCGCGCCTTCGACGTAAACCGGCCCGGTCAGAATATGTCCGCCGGGGCCGCGCCGGTCGCCGGTCACTTCGGCGACAATTGCTCTGAGCGAGTTTTGAATCTTGTCCGGCGCGATTCCAGCTCTCTCAAGCCCGGTCGGGTTGTTGGTCAACAACGTGTCTACGTCAATGATGTCGCCGGAGGCAATCCGCAACACCGGCTTGGCTTCAGCCCAGTAATACCCGAAAGCCACCGTCGCCGGAGTCGCTTCCAGCCTGTGAATTTTCGGAGCCACCGCCTGCGACCGCAACGCGACAACTCCGACCATCAAACCGATGGCGACGACAAAGATCGAAATACGCAGAACCTGTTTTCTCACTGAAGACCTCCAAGTTGGCACCAGATATGTTTGGTAGAAAAAGCGTTCAATCTGAAATCGAACGGCGAGGCCAATACTAAATCAACGACTTCTTGATTCAAATTACAAAGCCCAGGGTCTATTCATTCTCGGTCTTTGAAACGGCGTTCCGGCCATAGAATAAAGCTACCAAACCAATTCAATGTTCGACAAATATCGTCTGTCTAAGGCTTCTTAAATCGTTCATTGGCCGAAACTGTTAATCCTGAGCAGACTTGTTGTAAGATGCTGCGCGTCTGCGCCCCCGAATTTTCTGCCTGACACGCTGTCAGGTTTACGCATAATCAGTTTGGAGCCAGATTGAAATGAGGAGCGGTATGAATCTCAAATCAGCCAGAAACGCTTTTTATAGAGCGGGCATCGTTGCACTTTCTCTTTCGTTGTTCATCACCAAAACCGAAGCGCAGGCCATCGGGCATCTTGGAGTCAGCACGGAGCCGATCCCGCTGGTTCAGGCCAAACGACCGCAGCGAAGGTTGGCCAGTCGCCCAAATCCTGGCAGCAAGGATTTACTTGCTGATGTCAGCGGAGCCGGTGGAGCTGGCGGCAAGGCTCCCAGCGCCAATCCAAAACCTGCTCAGGTTTCAGGCAATGTGCCTGAAGGAACCACCGTTGCCGTAATCACAACAACCAGAATGCCGCCTGCGAATGCAGCGCCGACAAATACTGCGCCGCCGACTCCTGCCAAACCGGCAATTTCCGCTTTTGATCAAAGCCTGGCGAAAGCCGAAGCTTTGATTGGCAAAGGCGACGCCCGCGCGACTGCCGAAGCTTTTCGAGCCGCGCTGGCTTTGAAAGCGGATTCGATGGATGCGCGGCTTGGACTTGCCGAAGCGCTTTTCGACTCTAAAGATTTTGCCAATGCCGATGCTGAGTATCAAAAAGCTGTCGCCCAGAATCCAAACTCTGTTGAAGCTCGTCGAGGCCGGGCCGATTCGCTTTACGAATTGAACAAGTTTGAGGAAGCCGCCACCGAATACGAAGGCGCATTGAAAGCCGGCGCCACTGACTCTGGGATTTACAACAATTACGCCAACGCCTTGTTTCGAACGGGCAGGCGAGAAAACCGCGACCGCGCGATTGAAAATTACAACGTAGCCATCAAGAAAGAACCGAACTGGCCGGATGCATACGCAGGATTGGCCAATGTGCTGCGCGTGCAAAAACGTCTGGACGAAGCCAGGCAGGCTGTCGAGCGTTCGATCCAGTTGGCTCCCGAATCTTCGCTGGCTCATACGGTCGCCGGGAGAGTTTACGCGGAGCTTCAGGATTTCAATCGTGCCAACGCCGAAGGCAAAAAAGCTCTTGAGCTGGCGCCAAAAGACCCGTTCGTTCATTTGAACTGGGCCGGAATTTTGTACACTCAGAAACGTTACACCGAAGCAATTAACTCTTATGTGGCTGCTCAAAGTTATGATCCGACCTGGGCCGTTCCACGTAACAGTCTGGGCAATCTGTTTTTGAATGTGAATCGTCCCAACGAAGCTTTGGATGAATTGCAGGTCGCCGCAAAGCTGGAACCGCGCAGTTCAATCATTCACAACAATCTGGGCACGGCTTATTTGATGCTGCAAAAACTGGACGCCGCGATTGCCAATTACCAACTGGCCGTTCAATTCGATGAAAGGAATTCTCAAGCGTTTTCGAATATGGGCGTGGCCTACTATCGGCAAGGCCGTCTGGATGAGGCAATCAACGCTTTCAAACGAGCCACAGAACTGGAACCTGACAACGCGATGTTCAAAACTGCCCTGTCTGATGTGTTGAAGAAAGCGGGGCGAGGTAATGAATCGCCTGAGAAAGGAAAGAAGAAGAAGAAAGGCTGAGTTGGGAATAGTCGGAAGTCGGTGGTTTTCTTCAGGCCTTGCTTCTGGCTCCCCATTTCTGGCTATCGAGTCCCGACTACTCTATGAATAACAATCTGATAGGCAAAATTGTCTGCGGTTATCGAATCATTTCTGAAGTCGGCGAAGGGGGAATGGGCAAGGTTTACCTGGCCGAAAGCGCTTTCCTGACCGAATACAAGCAGCAGGTCGCCATCAAAACTCTGACTGGTTATGCCGCCAACGAACGGCAGGCAATGTTGTTACGCGACCTTTTTATCCGCGAGGCCAACCTTCAAGTCCAGTTCAAACACCCGCACATTGTCGGCGTCATTCAATTCGCCGTCGAAGCCGACCAGCACTTTCTGATTTTGGAATACATACCCGGTTATAAGCACAAGAACCGGCGCATATCGAATGTGGCCGAAATGATTGCCTATGAAACCGGCCCGATTCCTCACAAACGCGCGTTGAAGATTTTCGTTCAGGCCTTGGACGCCATGCAGTACGCGCACAATTTCAAATACCGTTGGGAAGGCGAAGAGCGCATAGGCATAGTTCACCGCGACATCAAACCCGCCAATCTGTTGATGCTGGATACCGAAGCGATCAAGGTCAGCGATTTCGGCATCGTCAAAGTTCAACAGACTAAAACCGTCACTCAGAAATTGACGCCGGGAACCAGCGCCTATATGTCGCCAGAAGCCATTCTGGGGCCGCAGCAATTCGGCCTGGCTGAACTGGATGCGCGGTCAGATATTTACTCGTTGGGGATCACTTTGTTTGAAATGCTGGCCGGGCGGTTGCCCTTTGCGCCCGATCCTGAAACCAGCCCGGATGTTTCTTTGCGTCGCAAACAGGTGGCCGAAGCTCCGCCACCTCCATCGGCCTTCTATCCGGGAATCCCCAAACAATTGGATCAACTTGTCATGCGCGCTTTGGCAAAGCGGCCTGAGCAACGTTACCAATCGGCTGACGAATTCAAGGAAGCGATTCTGGCCTTGGACGGAGCTTTGGGTTTAGGGCTGACTGACAAGGGAGCAACGCGCGCTTTTGATGCCGGAGCATCAGCAGCGCCGACCGAGCGGTTGGAAGTCTCGCCCACAGGAGCCACTACGTCTGTCCAAACAGATTCAGGCAGGTTTACCAAGGTCGGAACTGTTGCTCGCGGAACCGCTGTGGCGACTGACGCTCGTTCAGGCAAATCAAAAATGCTCTGGTTGGCCGGCCTGTTGATTTTGATTTTGGTGGGAGCCGTGGCAGCGTTCTTTTGGAATAATCAAAACAATTCCGAAGCCGGTTCAGCAAGCCTCAGTGGAGGTGTTAAAAGCCCTCCTGCGGTTACGCCTGAAAGCCTGGCGTTAATAGAGGGTGGGGACTTTTTGATGGGACGTGACCTAACCGCTGCTGAAAGAGATTTCTCAATCAGTTCGCCGACCGGCCCTATCAAAATTTTCAGTTACGACTATCCTGCTCACCCGGTCACTGTCAAAACCTTCTATCTAAGCAAGACTGAAGTTTCGAATGATGAATACGCTGAGTTCGTCAACAGCGGCCACGCTCCGCCCAGCAATTGGCCTGGAAATTCGCCGCCAGCCAACGCCGGGCGCATTCCAGTCACTCACGTAACTTATGCCGATGCAACGAGTTATTGCTCATGGTTGACGACCAGGCGCAACGACGGATTCGTTTACCGATTGCCTACAGAGGACGAATGGGAGTTTGCCGCGCGAGGCAAAGACGCTGGAAAGTCGAACGGTAAAATGAACCTTTACCCCTGGGGAGATGACTGGGCTGAAGGCAATGCCAACACCAAGGAATCCAAGCTGGCTTTTCCGCGCAACGTGGACACCAATCCGAAAGGTGCGACTGCGTCGGGAGTTTTGAATTTGTCAGGGAATGTTTTTGAATGGACGGCGACTGATTTCAGTCATTATCCGGGCAGCGACCGTCAGACTCCGCGCGAATCAGGTTATCAGGGAACCTATCAGGTTGTTCGAGGCGGCTCATTTGATTACCCGAAAGAATATGCGATGACCACTACTCGCGTCTGGGTCAAACCCGAAGACAAAGGGCCAAGTCTGGGTTTTCGTTGCGCTGCCGAACCGAAACGCATCAGCGCCATTCCACGCAAAACCGTCGCAAAGAAAGTCGGCGTTGAGTCAGCCAAGCTTTGGTCACCCATGCGCCGAGGTGCTTCCAGAAGAATAAATTGGTAATTGATTTCCCAGCCCGACTTCAAAAGTCCCGATTCCAACCAGGTTTGCCGGTTGAGATCGGGACTCTAAACACGATCAGAATTTATAGTTGTAACGGAACCCGAAGCCTCGTCCGGGTGCGTCGGTTCCAGAGCTTATACCGCGATAGTTTTTGTCGTTGATATTCGAGAAGTCCAGGATGACTTCGTGATTCTCACCGACGCGGAAGCCTCCGCGAATTCCACCTGTCAGAAATCCGGGAATATAAGTATAAAGCGGCGCGCTGGCGGCATTGCCTAGCACACGGGTTTGCACCTGAGCCAGAGTTTCGCCTGTCGGTTTCAGCGTGTCGTCCGCATTTCCGAATACGCCGTCAACACCAGAGGAGATTAAGCCGCGCACGCGAGCGCCACGACTGAAGAAATTGGCGATGTTTCCGCGCGAACGAGTCGCGCCGGTTCGCCGGTCATCCAGATCAAGCGTGGACAGCCGATCCTGTTTTCGTGCGCCGTAAAGATAAGGTTCGATCCAAAACCGTTTGCCTGCAGGTTCATATCTGACGCGCAAATTGCCTTGAGGAGCAGGCGTGCCGCCTTCGATGGTTGGGGGCAACTTGGTCAATTTGTCCTCGGCATGCAGGTAGGTGAAGTTCTGGCCCAACGTCCAGTCGCGTGAAATACGAACATCAAACTTTTGCTCAATGCCGTATATGCGCGAATCGCCGAAGTTCGAGCGTATCAATACGGGGTTTGTCGAAGCCGGAACGAAAACGACTCCGGCGGCATTTTGCGAACTGATCTTTTGATCGCCAATCTGCAACCCAACCGCTCCTTGCGGCAAAATCAGCGATTGCAGCACGATGTTGTCGTAAATGTCGTTGGCGAAAAAGTTAATGTCGAAATCCACGCGACTGCGGTGCAGGTGAGCGCCGCCTTCATAAGTCCAACTTGTTTCTGGCCTCAATTGTTCGACTGCAATGCCTGTCGAAACCGCCGTTGATCCGGCCGTTGAACCGATGGTTGCGCCTTTGCCGCCCAGATCAGACGCATTGGCTTCGAATCCGTTGCCGGTCAAACCCACAGTCCCCAGGTCAGTAATGTGAGGTGTGCGGAACCCCCTGCTGACCTGGGCCGAGATATTGAAACCTTCAATAATAGTCAGCACTGCGCCAACGCGCGGGGTTACAGCATCCGCCGTCAAACTGTCGTTTGGCCAAAGCGAAGCCCCATTAACCAGCGGCGAGTTGGATGCAAGCGATTCATAAGAAGCCCGACCATAACGGACTGCCCCGATCAACCGCAGCCTTTCGGGAATAATGGTCAAAACATCCTGCACGTAAGCGCCGCCGCTTTTGTATGTCGCTTTGTCTGGCACACGCGGGCGAGCAAAAGTCACTGTGCCGTTGGCCGGATTAAAAACGAACGAAGGCGCGCGAACCCGGTCGTAATAAACTTCGCCGCCGATAACCAGATTGTTGCGCGACCAGTTTTTGACAGCTTGGGCCTGTCCGCCGTGAACAACAGTGCGTTCGTACTGGTGAGTTATCGTGCCGGTCGGATTGCCATTGCCGCCTTGATTCACGCGCTCTTCGCGCTGGGCGTTGTAAGAATATGAAAGCGAGAATGTGTCGAACGGCCCGGCGTTGAATCGTTCGTAACGTCCGTAAAAGAAATCCAGCATAAAGTTTCGCAGGTCGGCGATCAGATTGCCGTCTCCGCCCAGCGTTTGATCGAAGCGTTTGCCGCCGTCAATCTGGCCTCGCTGGTAATGAACCGAAAGCTGGTCGTTCGGAGTCAGTTTGTAATTCAGTTTGAACAGCCCGCCATATTGTGTGAAAGCCGTATCGGTTGAACGATCTCCGTCCAGCACATCGGAACGCAGTCCCAGAAAGCGATTGACTGCCGCGTGTGTCTCGAAACCTCCGCCAGGCCGCAACGTGCTGCTACGGTGAAAGGGCAGGTTGGTCAGCACGGACAAATCTTTGCCGCCGAAGCTCAGCAAGGCGTTTCCGCCGAAGCCATTGTCGGCGCTGTTGTAATGGGTCGAAACTCGACCGTGAATTTCCAGTCCGCCATCAGTGTAAAGCGCGGGGCGAGAAAGCAAGTTGACGCTGCCGCCGATGGAATCGCTGCCGAATTGTGCGCTGTTGGGGCCGCGAA
>JAGNMH010000822.1 GCA_017991275.1 Acidobacteriota bacterium | reverse complement strand
CCGATGGTCCCGGTGTCGCCTTCGACGCGAATCCATTCGTGGTCTTTGGTGTAATGAAGATTATCGGGGTAAGAAGCCATTGGTTCTCCTTTTCAGGAGTAGACAGCATACAGTAGTCAGTAGGCAGTATAGTTTTGCGATGCTCAAAGCCATTTCATCAGACGAGCCACAAACCTACTGTCTACTGTCTACTGTCTACTGTCTACTTCTTTTATAAAATGGTGTCGGCACGACTTCCGCAGCCAGAAGCCGTCCGCGCACATCAATTTCAAATTTGGTTCCGACTGCGGTGTGTTCTATCGGCAGATAAGCCAGACCGATATTCTTTTTCAGAAACGGAGCCGGGCTGCCCGAAGTAACGTGGCCAACCTGCTGACCGCCGATCAAAACCGGGTAACCGTCACGCGCAATGCCTTTGTCGGTGACTTCAAAACCGACCAGCTTGCGCGTCAGCCCTTTTTCTTTCTGTTCGACAAGACGATCTCGACCGATGAAATCACCTTTGCCAAGCTTGCAAATCCAGGCAAGGTCGGCTTCGAGCGGAGTCGTAGTGTCGTCAATTTCGTGACCGTACAAGGCCATCTTCGATTCCAGCCGCAACGTGTTGCGAGCCGCTAAACCGCAGGGAATAAGACCTTGCGGTTGACCTGCTTCGATGATTTTGTCCCACACCCGTTCGGATTCCGATGGATCGAAGTAAATTTCAACTCCGTCCTCTCCTGTGTAACCTGTCCGAGCGATAATCGCCGGAATTCCGTCAACGTGGCCGGTGGTGAACCAGTAATACTTGATCGCGGACAGATCAACGTCGGTCAAAGGCTGCATTACTTCCAGAGCGCGCGGCCCCTGAATCGCAAGCTGCGAATAACTGGCGCTGACGTTTGTCGCTTCGGCGTCAAAACCGGCAGAATTGGATTTGATCCAGTCAAAATCTTTGTCGGAGTTCGAAGCGTTGACGCAAAGAAAATAATGGTCGGCAGCAAAGCGATGAACCAGAATGTCATCCACGAAACAGCCGTTCGGCGTCATCAAGCCAGAATAGTGAGCCTGATTGTCGGCCAGTTTTGAAGCGTCGTTGCTGGTCAGGCGCTGAACCAGATCAAGCGCCTGCCGACCTCTGATTTCGATCTCGCCCATGTGGCTGACATCGAAAATGCCTACGCCGGTCCTGACGGCCAAATGCTCGGCGATGGTTCCAGCCGGATACTGAACCGGCATGTCCCATCCGCCGAAATCAACCATCTTGCCGCCTTGTTTTCTATGAGCCTCGTTGAGCGCGGTCTTCTTCAATGGAGTATTCGACACTTCGTCCTGCCTCAGTTTGGTCACGCCAAATCGCCAGTAACTGTTAGTAAAAGCCTGTTTTTAATAGGTTGTGGGATCAGGCGCGGAACTTAGCACGCAGTTTACAAATTCGTCAACCAACAGCAGTTCATACGGCACCGCGCGCGTAAGCAAGCGGCTTGCATCGTATTCAACCGCTTGCTTACGCGCGCGGTACCCTACCGATCCCAGGCGAACAAAGTCGAAACTTTTTGCACCCGGCGACCACTTACCCGTCGTTATGGCAAGTGAACATCACGAAAAAACGCCGGTTAAGACAACGGCGGATCAATTGATCGAAAAGGAATTTTTAGAGGTGGCAATGCTATCCGCAGCAGTTTTGGCTCAGCCGGAGGACGCTCTGGCGCGGGCAAAAAAAGGAGACCAGGCAGCCTTTGCCGAATTGGTGCGAGAGCATCAGGCGATGGTTTACAGCCTGGCTCGCAATTTCGTCCGCGATGCCGCCACCGCCGAAGATTTGGCGCAGGAAGTTTTTATCCACCTGTTCCGAAATCTGGCGGCAATTGAAACTCCCGTTCATCTGAAATTCTGGTTGAGAAAAGTCACAGGCCACCGCTGCATTGATTTCGCCCGACGACAAAAATCGAACGGGTCAAAAACTTCGGTCAGCCTGGACGAAGCGCCGGAACCGGTTTCGATTTTCGATATGCCTGATTCCCAACCGGACTTAATGATGCGAAGCACAATTCGCCGCTTTGTGGCTACGCTGCCTGAAAAACCCAGATTGGTGGTTACGCTGCGTTACCAGGAAGACCTTGAACCGACAGAGATCGCCGAAGTCCTGGAAATGCCGCTCAACACAGTCAAAAGCCACCTGCGACGTTCGCTGGCGATACTTAAAGAGAAAGTCACCCGTTGTTTAGGAGAGGTAGAAGTATGAACCGTTTTGACGATGAACTGAAAATTGCGCTACGCCGCGAAGCCCCTTCGCCGGATTTCACCGATCGCGTCATGGCACGCATTGCCGAAGAGCAGGAGAAGGAGAGACAGAAAGACAACGCGACGGCAAAACAGAGCGAAAAGGCGTTGAGCTGGTTACAAAAACTGGGCGCGATTTTCACTCCACCGCAAATGAAATGGACGATGGCGGGCGCAATGGCTGCGCTGTTGATTGTCTCGATTGTTGGAGCGAATCGTTACCGCCAGCAACAACTTGAACTGCGGCGGCAAGCGGAAATCGCTGCGCAGGTTAGCGAAGCCGAAGGTCAACGCGCCAAAGAACAAGTCATGTTCGCCATGCGAATCGCCAGCGCCAAACTCAACCTGGCTCAAAAGAAAGTACAGGAATCATTTCAACAAGATGGTCAACACGATGGTAAACGCGATGGCGGCCAACAATAGGTTCGCCATCAAAACTAATCAAAGCATGTAGTCCCGCCTTTAGGCGGAATGGG
>JAGNMH010000821.1 GCA_017991275.1 Acidobacteriota bacterium | reverse complement strand
GTTTTCAAGAAGAGGATTTCACACAACGAAAACCAATGTGCGAAGCTCCGCTGTCGGTCGCGCCTTTGCCTCGACTGCCGACGTGATACCTGGCGCAGCATTGATCGATGCACATAAAAGAACGGCTTTTTTGAACTCGTTTGGGAACACCGGGTTCTTGCGGATCGAAGCTGTCGGCTGGTCCTTGTGGATTCTTTGCCGTTCCCGCTGCGGCCAGCTTTTCAAAGTAATCAGGGCGATACCAATCCGAACACCATTGCCAGACATTGCCGCCAACGTCATAAAGCCCAAACGCATTCGGCGGAAACGCCTTCACCGGTGAAGTCGTGCGATAACCATCTTCGGCTTTGTTTTCGTTGGGGAATCGGCCCTGGTAAATGTTGGCCACCCATTTGCCGCCGGGTTTCAATTCATCTCCCCAGGCGAACATCTTGCCGTCCATTCCTCCGCGCGCGGCAAATTCATATTCGGCTTCGGTCGGCAATCGTTTGCCAGCCCATTTGGCGTAAGCGACTGCGTCATCCCAGGCGATGTGAACTGCCGGATGATCATCGCGGCCTTTGATGTCGCTGCCAGTGCCTTCCGGGTGTTTCCAGTTCGCGCCCGGCTGGTACTTCCACCAGATGTAAGGGTTATCCAACGACACAGGTTGATCGGGCGGAGCGAAACAAACCGAACCTGGAACCAGCATTTCCGGCTTGGCTCCGGGATAGTCTTCGGCTTTGGGTTTGATTTCGGCGATTGTCACGTAACCAGTGGCTTTGACGAATTCAGTAAACTGTTTGTTCGTCACAGGAGTTTCATCAATCCAGTATCCGTCCACCGACACCAGATGAACCGGCTCAGCATCGGGCATATTGCAATCGTCGCAGCCCATGCGGAACGTCCCGCCCGGAATCCAAATCATTCCAGCCGGAGCCGGGCCAGGCGCTGGAGCTTTGTTGACGCCAGCCGCTGACAGACCAGCCGGTTCTGTTTGGGAAGACGCGACTGGCGAATGATGATCGGTTTGCGACACTGGCTGCGGCTTTTCACAGCCAACGGCAAAAATCATCAGAACCAAAAACAGAGATAACGGAACAAACGGAAAGCAAGCGGTTCGACCTTCTGCCTGTTCGGTTATTTCTGTTTGTTCCGTAATCTTCTTACCCATCAAAAATGTGTTCTTCATGTTTCTCAACGTTCTATGTCTTCCTTGCGAATCGGTTTTCCTTCCCACATCCAGACGCCATTTTCTTTGACCAGCAGCCGCGCTGCACTGCCGGCTACCGGAGGAAGATTGGTTTTCGGCAGCCAACGCGAATGCTCCGCTTTGATTTTGGCAAAGCCAGCTCTGTCAGCCAGGTTCGTCCATTCGTTCGGATCGGTTTGATGATCGTACAACTCTTCGGAACCGTCTGCATAACGAATGTACCTCCAACGCTCCGACCGAACAGTGTGGTTGTCCAGATTATGAGTCGTGATCGCCGGCCACCGGCGCGGGGCTTTTGGATTTTTCAGCAGCGGCGTCAGGCTATGACCTTGCAATTCTTTGCGCGCAGGCAAGCCGCTCAGTTCAACCAAAGTCGGATATAGGTCGAGCAATTCCACCGGGCGATTGGTTTTGGCTCCGGCGACAATGCCCGGCCCGGCGAAAATCAACGGCACTCGCGTTGATCGTTCCCACAAGGTGTTTTTGCCGGTGATTCCCTTCTCTCCCAGATGCCAGCCGTGATCCGACCACAAAACGATGATCGTGTTGTCAGAATGAGGACTTTGCTCCAAAGCGTCCAGCAACCGACCGACTTGCGAATCCATAAAACTGATCGTCGCCAGATACGCCCGCACCAGTGGCCGCCATTGGTTGTTGGCTTTCAGCCAGGACAAACGAGGTTCCGGCAATTTCCAGTGCAGGTTCCAGGCAAATTCCGGCACGTCGTCGCGGTCATCGGCTTTGACCGCAGGCATCTGCAACGTCGCGTCGGGATAAAGATCGAACCATTTTTGCGTAGCGAAGCATGGCACATGCGGCATGCGAAAACCCGCCGCTACAAAGAATGGCTTGTCAGCCGGAACCGTTTTCAAATAAGCGATGGCCGAATCGGCGATCTTCCAGTCCGGTTGGTCTTCGTCGCGGTCGGGGAAAACGCCCCAATCCATCGCTTTGATTTTGTCAGGGGTGTTGACGAACTTCGTCGCCGGAAAAATCAGCGCGCCGTTGTCTCCCCAGGCGGTGAATTCGCGACTGCGTTCGGCGGGTTTGATCGAACCATCGTGAAAAATCTTTCCGGCGCTGAACGTCGCGTAACCGTTCGCAGCCAGATATTGCGGCAACATGACTTGATCTTTCAGAGCCGGAACCGAACGAACTCCGGGTTGCAATGTGTAAAGCCCGGTCGTCGAAGGCCGCAATCCAGACAACAAACTCCCGCGCGAAGGATTGCACAGCGGCGCTTGCGTATGCGCGTTGGTGAAGGTCACGCCTCGTTTGGCCAGCCGCGTGAAGTTCGGAGTTTTGACTTGCGGATGCCCGCCCAGCGGTTCAACCCAATCGTTCAAATCGTCCACAGCGATGAACAGATAATTCGGCGGACGCGATGGTTTCTTTTGAGCCTGCGCGGTTGGCAACGTCGTGGCAAAACAAATCACCAGCAACGCCACAAACTTCAGGAAAAAAGTGTCAGTAGCCCGCGCGTAAGCAAGGGCTTTGTTTACAAAGTTCAAGCCCTTCCTTACGGTCGGGCTACTGACACGGTTCAGGTT
>JAGNMH010000820.1 GCA_017991275.1 Acidobacteriota bacterium | reverse complement strand
TTCGCGCCGGTTACGAAGAATCAGTCTGGTTGCCGCATCAAATTTTTCTGGGAAGTTCGGAGGACGTGGCCGATGTGCTGACGGCCATTCAAAAGATCAAAACCAACATGGCTGAGTTGGTCGGTTACGAAGACGAGCGTATCCACATTCAGGGAATGTCTCGCGCACAGCGGGCGTTGCTTGAATCAAAGCCGCCGTACTAAAAAATTGGGGCAATTCCCCCAATTGCCCCACTCAATCAATTCGCCAAGTCACGAGTTATCCAGCCGTGATGCTGCCGGGCGTGATCGCCGTTGACGCCCATCACTCCGCCAACTGTTCCATCCGACCACGGAGCGCCAGGAATTTTTTGCTGCAACTGATCGTCAGATAGTTCAGCTAACAGCGCCAGAGTTTCCACGCGAACTTTTTGATTCAAGGCCACAACTTCATCAAAGCTCTTGCCGCGATGCTGACGAACCCAGCCGTCATTCAACTCGTGAACGCGAGCCATAATTTCTTCACGCGAAGGCCGACTTCCATCCGGCCTGGCTTCAAACAATTGAATCGGATTCGCTTCGCCGGCAATCGCCCGCCGAATAATGTGGTTAAACACAGATTCAATGCCAGCCAGATGCGCCAGATGATCCTGAGCGTTCCAGAAGAATTCAGGGTCGGCGCTGCTGGCTTTCAAATCGCGCGTCCGGTCTTCGGGCGACAGAGCCGACCACGTTTCCAGCATCCAGGCAAAATCATTGTTAAGTTTGGTTTCCAGTTCTACGCGAGTCATTAGCAAAATTCCTTTGGAGTGCGGCGGTCTCGACGCCGCTTTTGCTTTCGTAACAGAAAGACTCAAATCAACTTGGAGCCTTCCGGTAAAGAACGGAAAGCGGCGTCGAGACCGCCGCACTCCATAACTTATTTCTGAACCCTGACCAGTTCCTTTGAAAACACCCGGTCAATCATCGGCTCGAAATGTTCCAGCGTCTGCGTTTCGTAATTCGGATCAAATGCAGCCTGATCCCATTCGTCAGTGAACTTTTTGGCGAGTTCAAACCACGGCTGGCTTTCGTGCTCTTCCCGCAAATTCGGATTCATTCCAAAATGCTCGTAATAGTGTTTGCCCTGAAAGTCCTGATGCGTGCGAATGACTTCGTATGTTTCCGGCGAAACGTACGGTTTCAGAATTTCAGCGGCAATCGCCGGATGATTAATGACCGAAATCACTTTGCCGATGTCGTGGCAAAGCGCAGCAACAATCAATTCTTCCGAAGCTCCGGCACGCTCGGCCATCGTCGCAGTTTGCAGCGCGTGCTGAAGCTGATTCATCGAAAATCCGTCAACCTGATCTTCCAACTGTTTCAGCATGGACTTAATCATCGCGGGCATTTGCGATTGACGTTTGGCGACTTCGCCGCCGATAACCATCCAATCTTCGACTGTGCTTTGATCCATTCTGGTAAAGGACATGTTGGGGTCTCCTCTAAAAAACCAATGTGGCGTGGCTTTTCCAACCTGCGCTCGACTTTGGCCAAAAACTCTGATCAACCAGGAAGCTTTCAACAAGATTCTGAGCAGGTTAGAAAACCCGCTCTACAGCTTTATTTCTTGGGAAAATTCGGATCGGCCATCACTTCGGCAATTTGTTTGTTATGGCGGATGTTGTGCAGAGGAATGTAAATCAACCATTGATACGCGCTCAAAGTGCCGAAGATAGGAAACGGATGATCCATGGTGTGCGCTTTCAATGGAACCTGGTTCTCTTCAGTAAATTTCATGGTCTTGGCTCGGCCTTCCTTGAGTTTGGCAATCAGGTCCTGGCGTGAAATTTTGCCGGAGGGAACAATACTTTCCGGGGCAGAAGCCTTGCCTTTGCGGCCAGCCAAAACGTCTTCCAGTAATTCCGTCTTGCCTTTTGTCTTGGCCTCCCAGTCGGGATTCGGGGCAGTGGCAACCGCTCTTTGCACAGCGCCGAACAACAAACCTTCGGCCATCATAATGTGCTCTGCGACTTCGATAACCGACCAACGCTCAGGCGCGGGCTTGAATTTCAATTGTTCGTCGCTGAGTTTTTCGAGCGCTGCCAAAGTTTCCACGTGGGATTCTTTCAACAATTTGATCACTTTAGCCCTTTCTTCGGTCGAAACCTTTCCTTCGTCAGCCGCCAAAACGGCGTTGCAGAAAATGCAGATGCCAAAGACGATCAACATCCGCGAGACTTGTTTCAGTGAGTTCATTCGAGTTCTCCTTTTGGTTTTAACTGCCGGTTAGGGCCACAACCAGAATGTTGCAGCCTGATTTTGAGATTGCTCTGCTCAGAACCGGCCTGTCAACAACCCTGAAAATTTCGGTTTTCCGTGGGTCGTATCTTCATACGGGAAAACTTTAGCCGCAAGCTCGCTCGCAGCTTTCGCACCTTTTCTCTCTCAACCACTGTCACACCTCAAAATGAAAACAGTTGAGCAATCCTCGACTATTTCTCAATCGGGTTATTTCATTTTCGCCACAATCTCTTCCTTCATTCTACCGTTCGCAAAACTTCGCTTAATTTGAACTTCATCAACCGGTGAAGCCACATCCATCAGGCTGGCAATCTCGCCGGAAAAGAATTCCTGCGATGGCCCGCTCGCTTCATCGCCGCGTCGCTGCTGCCAGTAAGCCTTAACCATTGGTTCTTCCAGCCGCGCAAAGATTTGGTCGAATGCCTGTTTGCGCTGGCTGAATCGAATCACGGTCAATTCGTGAACTGGCGAAGTTGATGCGATGCGG
>JAGNMH010000125.1 GCA_017991275.1 Acidobacteriota bacterium | reverse complement strand
GGAACAAGGCGGCCTGAAAATCTCAGCCGAAGATTTGGCCGAACAGATTGGCACGATTTCCTATGAAGTAGTCACAGGCGTTTCGGCCAGAGTCCCGCGCATACACTTGAGTTCTTGATTATCTGACGGGGTGTTGGCTGGTTTGTCTCTGCCGCAAAGCTTCAAACAGAACCACGCCCGTTGCTACGCTGACGTTCAATGAATTCAACTGACCACGCATTGGAATTGAAACTATGGCATCGCATTTTTCGCGTACCAGACGGCGTACGCCTTTGCCTTCGCTGCCCATGACCACGGCCAGCGGACGGTTGAAATCGAAATTGGTGTAGCTGGTTTCGGTTCCACCTTCGACACCGACCACCCAGATTTCGCGTTCCTTTAACTCTTCGATCAGTCGAACCAGATTGGTGACGCGGGCGATTCGCACGTATTCGACCGCACCCGCCGAAGTCTTCGCCACGGTTTCGTTCAATCCGGCGGCGCGATGTTCGGGGATGAAAACGCCGTCAACTCCGGCGCCCTCGCAGCTTCTCAAGATCGCTCCCAGATTGTGCGGGTCTTCGATTCCATCCAGCAAAACCAGCAACGGGCATTCGCCCAAAGAATCCAGAATCGTGTCGGATTCGACATAACCGGCATTTCGTTTTTGCTTATGACCGTGGGCGGCGCCCACAGGTTCCATGACCAAAGCCAACACGCCCTGGTGGTTGGCGTTGCGAGTCAATTGATCCAGTTCGTGCCGGTCGCGCGTTTCAATTCCGACGCCTGCGTGCTTGGCGGTTTCTGTCAATTCTTTCAGCCGCGCCGGGTTGGCTCCGCTGGCAATCAGGATTTTTCTGATTGGACGCCGCCGCGCTCGCAAAGCTTCCAGCACAGGAGACAAACCGTAAATGTGATTCATTGGAACAGTCACCTCAGATCAAAGTGGGATTGAAGTCTTAGCGGATTATACAGGGTGTGTTCATTCTCGGCGCGAGCTGGCAGGCGAAGTTATAACCCTTGATAGAAAAAACATGGGGGCAGAAAATAAAAGAGGCTTTCAACCTTGATCTTATTTTCCTGCCCCGTATTTTTTGTCTATTAGTTGCAGAAGTGTTTAATCTCCAGATTCCGAATGAGCGGTTCTGGCCGTAATCACTTCGCCTGTTTCAGTAGGCGTTGACGTCGTTCTGACATTCCGTTTGAAGCGGCGGCGAAACCATTCACCAATATCATCAAAGACGATATAAGCCACCGGAGTCATTAACAACGTCAACAGCAGAGACAAGGTTTGTCCGCCGATAACGACCGTGGCAATCGAACGGCGCTCTTCGGCTCCGGGGCCTGTGCCGACGGCCAGCGGCAACATACCGGCAACCAATGCCAGCGTTGTCATCAGAATCGGGCGCAGACGGTCACGATTGGCTTGGATGATGGCTTCGTAACGTTCCATCCCTTTCCTTCGCAAACCGTTCATGTGATCAATCTGCAAGATGGCGTTTTTCTTGACCACGCCGAACAGCACCAGAATTCCCAGCGCCGAATAAAGGTTCAGTGTGTCATTCATCGCCCACAACGAAAGCAGTGCGAATGGAACAGCCAGCGGCAGGCTGATCAAAATTGTTATAGGGTGAATGACGCTTTCAAATTGCGAAGCCAGGATCATGTACATAAAGGCAATTGAAAGCAGGAAAGCGATAATGAATTCAACGAACGTGCGTTCAAGTTCGCGTCCGCGTCCTGAAATCGCCGTGTTGTAACCGGCAGGCATGTTCATCTTGGCCACTTCTTCCCGCAGCACTGCGATGCGGTCAGCCAGCGCATAACCGGGAGCAATGTTGGCGCGCAAAGAAACCTGGCGCTGACGGTCCATGCGGTCAATCCTGGACGAGGTGGTCGAAGACTCAAGCTTGACTACGTTTTCCAGGTTTACCATTTCGCCACGCGAAGATGGCACAAATAGTCTGGAAATGGTTTCAGCGTCGTTGCGGTCGCCCTGCCTCAATCGCACCTGAACGTCGTAATCCTCGTTCATTTTTTCGTCGTGGAAACGCGAAACTCGTTCATCGCCTCCAACCATAATGCGCAACGCAGTGGCAATGTCGGTCGAATCCACTCCGAGATCGGCAGCACGTGCGCGGTCAATGTTTACCTTCAATTCCGGCTTATCCACTTTCAATGTCACGTCGGCGTCCATCAAGCCGAGTTCCGGAGCACGTTCGCGCAACAGGTTGGCATACCTAACAAGTTCGTTCAGTTCCGGACCACGCACAGCAAAATCCAAATCGGTGAATCCGCCGCCGCCCAGGTTAATCGTTTGCGGATTTCGAACGGATGGTCGCAGATGAGTAAATTTGCGTAATCTCTGGCGGACTTTCATCTGCACATCGCGCGCGGAGTAATTGCTGCGAAAAACAGCCAGCGGCTCGCCGCGTTTCAAGCCAGCCCAGAATTTTTGGAAGTTGATTGTGCGTTCTTCGTGAGGAGGGATACGCAGGTATATTTCTGCGTTATTGACCGATCCCATAAACGAACTGCCGGCCTGCCCCAGCATCAATCGAATTTCCGGCATAGATTTCAATTCGTTTTCTACTGCTAGCAAAGCTTCGTTCATCGAACTGAGACTGGTTCCTTCGGGAGCGGACAAGCCGACGCTGAATTCCGCTTCGTCCACGTTGCTGGGAATGAAATCCTGTTTGATCAATCCGTAAAGCGGCACTGACGACGCAATCACCAGCAGAGCCAACGCCCATACCAAAATGCGATGCCGCAAAACCAGCTTCAGCATCCAGGTGTAAGCGCCATCAATGAATCGGTAAAAACCACGACGCGAAGCTGCTACGTCTTCGTGGTGGCCGACATCCGAAACGCTGATCAGTCGCGCGCTCATCGTCGGCGTCAATGTGAAAGAAACCAGCAGCGAAACCATAATCGCCACCGCCGCGGTGATTCCGAACTGCATCAGAAACCGCCCCGAAATCGAACGCATAAACGAAACCGGCACGAAGATGACGACCAGCGACAAGGTCGTCGCCAAAACCGCCAGACCGATTTCCCTGGTTGCCTCTATCGCCGCCTGCTTTGGCGGCATTTTCTTTTCTTCGACGTATCGGAAGATGTTTTCCAGCACGACAATCGCGTCGTCAATCACCACGCCGACCATCAACACCAACGCCAACATTGTGACACTGTTCAAGGTGAAATCCAGCGCCTTCATCATTCCGAAAGTCGAAATAACCGAAGTTGGAATGGCTATGCCCGCAATGACCGTCGCATGCCACGAACGCATAAACAGAAAAACCACCAGGCAGGCCAGAATGCTGCCCAGAATCAGGTGTACGTTGATTTCGCCAAGCGCATTTTTGATGTAACGCGATTGATCGTTGATTACCTCCAACTTCACATCCGGAGGCAATTCCGCCTGAACCACGCTCAGATTTTTCTTCACGTCTTCGATGACCGCCATCGTGTTCGCGCCTGTCTGGCGCTGAATTCCGATTGTCACCGAAGGAATTGCCTGGACCTGAGCGCGCGCTTTTGGATCGTCGCCTACCTTGCTGAGGTCTGTCAGTCGCGAAGCCGAGCGCGGTTCTTTGGTTCCGTCTTCGGCGTAACCAACGTCACGAATGCGAATTGGGGAACCATTAATAGTGGTGACAACCAGATCATTGAAGCTGCCTGGATCAACCACGCGCCCCATGGTTCGCAAAGTCAATTCGCGGCGTCCGGCATCAACGTTGCCGCCTGGCACATCGGAGTTTTGTCTGACAATGGCGTTTCGGATTTGTGTAATAGGTATGCGATAAGCCGCCAATCGGTCGGAATCGGCCCAGATGTTGATCGAACGAACCGTTCCGCCTGAAACATTGATTTCGCCGACTCCGTTTGACCGTTCAAGCTGTTTTTTTACTACGTTTTCGGCCAGCTCCGACAATTCGCGGATGGAGCGGTTCGACGATAGCGCAATTGTCATGATTCCCTGACGTTCGTTGTCGAATTTTTGCACGATTGGGGGATCGGTTCCCGGTGGAAACAATCGCGTCACACCCTGAACGCGGTCACGTATGTCCTGAGCCGCATCGTCAATGTTGCGGTTCAAATTGAAGGTAGCCATGACAAAAGCTCTGCCTTGACTGGACACCGAGCGAAGCTGTTCGACGCCTTCAACCGTGTTGACGGCTTCTTCAAGCGTCTGGGCTATAACGGCTTCTGCTTCTTCAGGCGAAGCTCCCGGCAGGTTGGCTCTGACGGTCACAGTCGGAATATCCACTGCCGGGAAACGATCAACTCCGAGCTTGAAATAGCTCGAAGCGCCAACGACCACCAATGCAAGGATGATCATTGCCGCAAACACAGGACGTTCAATACAAATTTCTGCTAGTTTCTGCATAAAGATTTTGAGAATTAAGTCAGTCTGTAACGGTTTCCGAAAGCATCGCCGATTAGTGCCAGTAGGTGACGGAACCCAATAGGACTCGGCTTTGCTGATATAAGGGTAACTGGGAATGGAGACGGTGTTTAGAGTCAGTCAGTTGCAGGAATGTTTTTTTTTACTACCGTTGCAATCCCAGCCGAACCGATGAAAAATCCTGCCGTAAACTTTCAAGAAGGGCAAACCCTGAATGGTCAAAATATGAAACTTTCGTTCCGGCTATTAATCGCTTTTTGTGTCTCGTTTTCTTCCATCCTCGCTTATTTTCCCTCCCAATTTTCGCTGGCAGCCCAGGCTCCGCAGGTGGAGATCGCCGATCTGGTTTTGACGAATGGGCGAATCTGGACTGGCAGCGATGCTAATTCAGTGGTCGAAGCACTGGCAATTCGTGGCGACCAAATTGTTCGCATCGGCACAACGGTTGAAATTAAACCCCTGATTGGTCCGAAAACCCAGGTGATTGATTTGGCTGGACGTTTGGCTTCGCCCGGATTCAACGACGCTCACATTCATTTTCTGGGCGGAGCGATGGGGTTGAATCAGGTTGATCTGACCGGTGCCAAAACAGTCGCCGAGATGGTCGAACGCATAGCTGTTTATGCCAAAAAATATCCTGACAAACAATGGATCACTGGGCGAGGCTGGGAATATACGCCGTTCCCTGGCGGATTGCCTTCCAAGATTTATCTGGACGCGATCATCAAAGACCGACCGGTTTTCCTGAGCGCTTATGACGGCCACAGCGGTTGGGCAAATTCCAAAGCTCTGGAACTGGCTGGAATCACCAGTCAAACAAAATTTACCGGCTACGGAGAAATTGTCCGCAATGCCGTCGGGGAACCGACCGGCGCATTGAAAGAAGGCGCTCAAAGTCTGGTCAGGCGTTTGTTGCCGGAACCGACTCGGCAGGAACAACTGGATGCTTTGCGTCAAGGTTTGAAACTGACCCGCTCACTGGGTATTACCAGCCTCCAAAATGCCAGCGGTTCGCCCAATGAACTTTCGCTTTACGAGGAATTGCTGAAAAGCGGCGAATTGACCTCGCGTTATTCCATGGCCTTTTCAGTCGGCGAAAGAACGACCGACGAACAGATCAAAACCTTCATTGAACTGAAAAACAAATATGATTTGAACCCGATGCTGCGCGCGGCTTCGGTCAAGTTCGTATTAGACGGAGTCATCGAATCTCATACGGCCGCAATGATCGAACGTTATTCAGACCTGCCGCTGGAATCTGGTAATCCCTTCGGTGAAACCACAATGCCGCCAGACATTTACCGCGATCTGGTGGTGAAGCTGGACAAACTCGGTTTTCAAATTTACACCCACGCCATCGGCGACCGCGCCGTTCGCGAAGCCTTGAACGCTTACGAAATCGCCTTGAAAGCGAACAATCGAGGCTTCAACCGCCACCGCATCGAACACATTGAAACTGTTTCGCCAACCGACATTCCGCGTTTTGCCAAACTGAACGTCATGGCTTCAATGGAACCGATACATGCCGACCCCGGCACGACCGATGTTTGGTCAAAAGCCGTTGGGGTTGACCGTTTGCCATTTGCCTTTGCCTGGCAATCAATGCTGAAAGCCGGAGTCCGGTTGGTTTACAGCAGCGACTGGCCTGCTTCGATCAGCCTTGATCCGATCCGCGGCATTCATAACGCCGTCAATCGCCGAACAACTGACGGGCAGCCGCCAAAAGGTTGGGTGCCTCAACAACGAATCAGTGTAGTTGATGCATTGCGGGCTTACACTCAAACCGGAGCTTTCGCTTCATTTGAAGAAGGGATCAAAGGCCGTATCGCTCCGGGACAACTGGCCGACATCATCGTTTTTTCGCAAGACCTGTTCAAAATCGAACCGATGCGAATTCACGAAACCAAAGTTGTGCTGACCATATTTGACGGCAAGGTGGTTCACAGGACGATGTAGTATTATCTGGCCGTACCCCAATTTGACCGCTGCGCTCCGCCAATTATCAATTTCACGAGGAGTAAGAATATGTCTGTAGCCATTCATCCAAACTTTATTCCGGCTGATGCCTCCGCTTCATTTTTGAGCAGCATCAGCGACACCGATAACTTCAGAAACTATGCCTCGGCACAGCGAGATTGTGTAAGAGAGCTTTACCGGGAAAATCACGTCAAACAGACCCTGGATTTCGTGCTGGCAAAAAAGGCCGAGTATTCCAGGTTGAACAAACTGGAAATGGGAATCTGGGATGCCCTGGAAAAAATGAACAGCTTCGTTGACGACAGCGATCCTGACCTGGCTTTGCCGCAGATAATCCACGCATTGCAAACCGCCGAAGCTATACGACAGGACGGCCATCCGCGCTGGTTCATACTGGCCGGATTGATTCACGATCTGGGCAAAGTCCTTTATCTATTCGACGAGCCTCAATGGGCAGTCGTGGGCGATACTTTTCCTGTCGGCTGCGCCTATTCGGACAAAGTCGTTTATAGCGAACTATTCGCCGACAACCCGGATTTTCAAAACTCGAAATACCAAACTCCCAACGGCATTTACGAACCTGGCTGTGGTTTGGAAAACATTCACCTGTCCTGGGGGCACGATGAGTACCTTTACCTGGTAACTAAACCGTACCTTCCCAAAGAAGCTCTGTACATGCTTCGTTACCATTCGTGTTACCCGATTCATCGCGAAGGCGCTTACCAGCACCTGTTGAATGAGCAAGACGAAGAAATTTTGAAATGGGTGCGAGCATTCAACCCTTATGACCTGTATTCAAAATGCGAAGTCGAGCCGAATCTGAATGAGTTGCGTCCTTTTTACGAAGAGCTGGTTTCCGAATTCTTCCCGGCGAAGATCAACTGGTAATTCACGATAAACGATGAACAAAGTCACCATCATCGGCGGGGGCGGAATACGCACTCCGTTGGTTGTTCATGGATTGGTTGAGGCTCGGCAGCAACTGAGTCTCAATCAAATTTCTCTTTTCGACATTGACCGCCAGCGCGTCGAGTTGATAGCCGCGCTTTCCCGCCAGGTAGCCAGTCAGCTTGGGGGCGGAGTTCAAATCACAACTCCTTCCACAATCGAAGAAGCCGTGGCGGGGGCCAGCTTCGTCATCAGCAGCATTCGCGTCGGCGGCATCGCGGCGCGCGCGCGCGACGAACGGCTTTCGATAGAACACGGCATCGCGGGTCAGGAAACCACCGGTCTGGGCGGATTGGCAATGGCTCTGCGAACAATTCCGGTCACTCTGGGACACGCCCGCGTCGTTGAACAACTGGCGCCAGACGCCTGGTTCATCAGCTTCACCAACCCGGCAGGTTTGATTACTCAGGCGTTGTCGGCTCACACCAAACTGAAACTGATCGGCATTTGCGATACTCCCAGCGAAATGTTTCATCGCATTGCTAAAGCTTTGGAGGCGCCGTCCGAAGCCGTGAGTTGTGATTACTTTGGACTGAATCACCTGGGATGGATTCAACGGGTTACTTTGGAGGGCGAAGATGTTACTTCCAGGTTATTAAACGATGGCGTCGCGTTACGCAGCCTTTACCACGCCGACCTGTTCGACCCGGCAATGATTCGTGCGATGAGGTTGATTCCCAGCGAGTACCTGTTTTTTTACTACGAACAGCAACGCGCCTTGTCCAACCAGCGAAAAGCCGGCGCCAGTCGCGGCGAAGAAATTGCCAAACTCAACTCTAACCTTTTTGGTCGGCTTGGCTCCGAAATCGAAACCGGACATTTAGCTGAAGCTCTGGCGATTTACAGCAGTTACCTGCAACAGCGCTCCGGCGCTTATATGAAACTCGAAGCCGAAGCCGGTTCGGTTTTTCAGGCAGAGGCTGAACAACAAGAAGACCCATTCGCTGCCGCCACCGGCTATCACCGAATTGCATTGGATGTAATGACTGCGCTGGTCAACGACAACGCATCCACAGTCGTTGTCAACGTAGCCAATAACGGAGCCATTGCTGACTTAAAAACCGACGACGTGGTCGAGGTGCCTTGCCGCATTGACCGAAACGGCGCTCAGCCGATCTCTGTCGGAGCTTTGCCCGATTCGGTTCGCGGGTTGGTTCAATCAGTAAAAGAGTACGAGCGCCTGGCGATTCGCGCGGCGACCGAACAGTCACGAGAACTGGCAAAGCTGGCATTGCTGACTTACCCGTTGATCGGCCAATGGCAACCGGCCAGCAAATTGATTGATGCGCTGATCGAAAACGACCACGAACACCTAGGCTATCTGGCTTAAGGTCATAGCACGAACAAAGCAGCCAGACGGGCAGGGAAGACCAAACCTCCACCGACTGTTGCGCGAAGATACGACATCGTAATTTTCAATTCCTATGCGAGGCCGGTTGAATTGCTGAACAACAGTTTCACGGAGCGAAATATCCTGACAGGTCAATCACCAGATGGGTTGTCCCTGACGCATATATTTTGAATGCGCCAACCGGGCCGAGTCCGGCTATGAAGTGGCGATTGGATATTTCATCTGTCACGTAGTTGGAGGTCGCCACCAGTGGACGCGCAACGTTGCTCGGCCATAAGGTCAAATACCCGCCAATCGGATTAACCGTGGTCACGTTCCCCAACACTGCCGAAGCATTTGCGGGAATCGTCTGACCCCCGCACGAGCCGCCAGTCTGCTGTGAGTATTCGACTCCCCCGGTAAAAGCCGCTCCGGGCGTGTAACAAGCGGGCTCACCAACACGCGAATCCAGCAACCTGACCGGCGCTCCCAACGAATAAAAGAAATATCCGGCTCCGTTCACATCCGCCGTATCCGGGCTGTAATAACCCAGCACATCAACAATCATGTCAGTTGTTGCCGACGTGTATATTTTGAACGCCCCGTCAGTTCCCAAACCCACTGTGAATGGAGTGTTGACGATGTCTGCTCCAGCGTAATTCCCACTCGAAACCGCTGGCTGTGTCGCAGTGCTGGGATAAAGCGTTATGTAACCACCCGTCGCCGGGAAGACGACAGTGGCATTACCAACCAACGCCTGGGCAGTATTGGAAACGGTAATGCCGTTGCAGCTCACTCGCCCCGGTTGGGTGTAACTGGTTCCTGCGGTGATAGGCGCTCCGGGCGTGTAACATCCAGTCTGTCCGCTGCGTGTTTCCAGCAAACGAATCGGTTGCGGCAATGGGTGGAAGTACAACCCGCCGGCTCCGGGCGGCGCGAAATAGCCACTGACATCAATAACCACATCTGTCGTCGCCGAAGAGTAAATCTTGAAAGATCCATCAGTCCCTAGACCAACGGTGTAGACGTTGTTGACGATAACATTGGGAACGTAATTCGAGTTGGCAACAAGCGGCCTGGTAGCGTTGCTGGGATAGAGCGTTAAATAGCCCGAGGCACTGGATATAGGTGTAATGTTGCCGGTGATAGCCATCGCACTGACCGGAATTGTCACGCCGTCGCAAGTTCGCCGAGCAAGCTGAGTTCGATCGGTGCCGCCAGCAATCGGCGCTCCTGGACTGTCGCACCCAGGCTGACCTGCTCGCGTGTCCAGCAAACGAATCGGTTTTGGCAGCGGATAAAACTGCAACCCGGTGGTCGAGCTTGCCGATTGCATGACGGTAAAAGTCTGTCCGGCAATCGTCATCGTCCCTGACCTGATCGCGCCTGTGTTCGTCGCTACCGAATAATTGACAGTGCCATTGCCCGTGCCTGAAGTCCCCGAAGTAATCGTTATCCAGGCGGCATTGCTGGTGGCAGTCCACG
>JAGNMH010000819.1 GCA_017991275.1 Acidobacteriota bacterium | reverse complement strand
TCCTTACCTTGACGAAGTCGCGCTGGTCTTCCCCGAACTGAAAATCGTAGCCGGTCACATCGGCCACCCGTGGACGGACGAAATGATCGGCGTCGCGTGGAAACACGAGAACGTTTACATTGACACTTCGGCGTATCTGCCGCGTTATTATCCACCGCAACTGCTGCATTACTTGAAAACTTACGGGCAGGACAAAGTGCTGTTCGGGACGAACTTCCCAATGCTGTCGCTGGAAAAATGCGTGCAGCAGGTGAATGAACTCGGCTTGGCTGACGACGTGAAAGCCAAGTTCCTTTTCCAAAATGCTCAGCGAGTCTTCAAACTCGGTGCGGTACCGCGCGCGTGAGCAAGCGGCAGGCATCGCCAGCAACCGCTTGCTTACGCGCGCGGTACCGTACCGAACGCGCTACTGACCGGCACAAATTTCATGCGAATCGAAAAACTCATCATCCCAACACCCTTCCCTGTCGGCCCGATCAACATTTATCTGGTTATCGAAGACCCGCTGACTCTGGTGGACACAGGCCCGAAGACTGATGAAGCTCTGGCCGCGTTACGTGCTCAGTTGCAGCAACTCGGCTTCGCCATCAAAGACATTCAGCGAGTCATCCTCACTCACACGCACGAAGACCATTGCGGATTGGCGGGAACGATTCAGCAGGAATCGGGCGCGCGGGTCTATGTTCACGAATGGGAGTACAAAAACATATCAGAGCATCGGCAAACTCGCGTTGATCGCAACCTGCTGCTTCACGCTGGAGTGCCGCCCGAAGATTTGAAAACAATGGCTGGACGATATGAACTTATTCATCATTACGCTGATGCCGTGTCCAACGTTGAGGCTTACCGAGATGAGCAGGAATTCGTATTCGCTTCGGGCAGTTTGCGAGTCGTTCACACGCCAGGTCACACGCCGGGAAGCTGTTGTCTGCTGCGCGAAGCGACTCGGTTGATGCTAACCGGCGACACTGTGCTGAAAACCATCACGCCGAATCCGGTTTTGAATTCTGATCCGATTGATCCGCGACGGCGTTTTCCTTCGCTGGGAGAATATCTGGTTTCGCTGGCTCGGATTCGAGAATTGGCTCCGACGCTGCTGAGAACTTCACACGGCGGAGACGTGACCGATTACGAAGAACACTTTCACCGCTCCGTAAAACAGATTCAGGAACGCCAAAACAAGGTTATCGGCTTTGCCAACAAACAAGGTGTGACGGCGTGGGAAATGTCCAAATTACTGTTCCCAAAAGTGGACAACCTGAATCGTTTTCTGGCCACATCTGAGGCCATTGCTCACCTCGATCTGGCCGTAGCCGAAGGAAAGCTTCGCGCGGAAAAACGCGGCGAGATGGAATTTTACCTGTGTCACTGATTAACGTGAGTCTGACGTAAGAAAGCCTAAAAGCTGCCAACCCTTAGCGCCAACTCGTTGGTCGGCCAATTTAACGCAGGTTTCTTTTACAGGATGTGCGCCGTTCTGCACTTCGCCTGGCAGTTTGAAAAGCTCTTCCAGCCGTTACAATCAGTTGCGGCAACCGCCAGAGCAAAATATCCCTGCATTACGGCCGGGCTTACTGACATTGTAATCACACGCAATGCTGAAAACGTCTTTATCCGAAAATACTTTATGAACCGCTGGCTATGAAACTTGAAAACTGCTTATACTCTGCCTATCATTTCTTTAAATTACCAAAATAGACATATAACTCTCCCACTAGGAATCACATAACGAAGGAGGCTGATCGTGGAAGTCATAAAAGAGCAACGCTCTGAAATGCAGTTTCTCTATCTCAAAGGGCGTCTTGATAACGAAAATGCGCAATCGCTGGAAGACAATCTGGTGAAGTTGATAGATGATGGATCAACGCAATTAATCATAGATTGCTCACAGATAGAATTTATCAACAACATGGGGCTTCGTGTGCTGCTCAATATCGCCAGACGGATTTTAGAGGTTGAAGGCAGGGTTGCATTCCATTCGCCCAGCAAACAGGCGAAAGATATTTTCGATCAAACCGGATTTTCCATGGTCTCTCGCATTTACGACACTCGTGAAGAGGCCATTGCCGGAGTCGCTGGTTCCGGTCTTCTCCACACATCTCGTGACGACAGACGTCTTGTTAGCAAGTAGTACCTACAAAATTCTTTTCAAAAGCTTAAATTGGTTGGTTTATGAATAAACCTGAATTGCCGACATTGGTTAGAGAACTTCCCAAAATAGCCATTGTGTTGGGAACTGGCGGGATCAAGGCGATGGCAAGCCTGGCGCTCTTCGATTTCTTCGCAGAACAAAAGATTCCAGTTGATTTAATGGTTGGTTGCAGCGGTGGCGCATTGGCTTGCGCCATGATTGGAGTTGGCTGTACTCCGACTGAAGTGCGTGATTTGGGAATGCAAAAGTTGCAGAAGAACCTTTTCACCGATCTTGATTACAAATCATTGGCGGGCATTTTCAGTTCACGTTTGGGAAACTTCGACAAAAAGTCCGGAATTATCAAACCTGAAAGGTGGATGGGCGCTCTGGGTGAGTATTTTGGGGACAAGAAGCTTGAACAATTGCGACCACGTACACTGATTCAGACAACAGACGTGGAAACCGGCGAAGGCGTGGTTTTGACCAAGGGGCCTTTGGCCGAAGCGGTTTATGCTTCCTGTGCTTTCTTCCCCGCCTTCCCCCCCGCCAAGATAGATGGACGCTATTTATGTGACGGCATTTACAGCGCGCCAGTGCCCGTGGTGGAAGCCATCAAAAGAAAGATG
>JAGNMH010000124.1 GCA_017991275.1 Acidobacteriota bacterium | reverse complement strand
CAAAAAACGGTTTGTCTTTGTTGTCGCGAATGAATTTCAGAGTTTCGGCTTCGATCAGATCGTGCGAGTACTGCTTACCGGTCAAACCGCGGTCGTTACCTTCCAGTACGACTCGCTTATTGTTGCGCCAAAGATGATCGGGATAAAAATTGTGAGCTTCGCGCTGGCAGTTGTAACCGTAAAACAGGTCAAAACCTTGACGATTCGGATCGCCTTCCGTGCCAACAAAACCCAACCCCCATTTACCAAAAGCGCCAGTTGCGTACCCTTTGGCTTTCAGCATTTCGGCAATTGTCACCTCGCTGGATGGAATCGGCAATTGGCCTTCGGGCTGAACTTCCTTGTTGTCTCGAATAAAGGCATGCCCGCCGTGTTTGCCTGTCATCAGCACACATCGCGCTGGCGCACATACCGGAGAGCCAGCATAAAATTGCGTAAAGCGCATTCCATCCGTCGCCATTTGATCCAAATACGGTGTGCGAATTTTTTGCTGACCATAACTGCCCAAATCTCCGTAACCGAGATCGTCCGCCATAATAAAGACGATGTTCGGCAACCGCTGAGCATTAGTTGGCAACACGGTGTTGAATAAAACCAACATCAAAGTGACGGCAAAGAGTGCAGCAAATTTTTTCATCATTCAATCTCCCAAAAGTTCAGTGCGAAGCCATTAGTTCATTGAATCGCGACTCAAACCGTTTGGCCATCCACAAACACACATCCCACAAATCGGCTACCGGCTGTCGAGTGTGCGGCAGTGTGGGCATGTAAGTCGGCGGGCCGAACTCCGGGTTGAAGGTAAAGTATTCGGCCCCGGCTTTCAGTCGAGTCCGAACAATTTCATCCCACCAGTCAAAGTGAGCCGCGACCTGCGCCGACCATTCTGGTGCGCGAGGATCATTGACCTGCGGCCCTTCTTCGTGGCCGATGCGTCCGTGCAAATGCCGAGTGCGTGAAATGCACAAAGCCATCGCTTCTTTCTGATCTTCCAGCAGGCTTTCGCAGACGTTGGTGAAGTGACTGAAGTCCGCGTTGATGTGAAGCTCCGGGAATTCCGTCAGCAAACGAGCCGTCGCCGATGGCGTGAACATCGGACGGCCTCTGTGAGTTTCGTGATTGACCATCAGGCCGATACGCCGCTCGACTTCCAGAGCTTCAGCGAAAAACTCCTTCTGCAATTCAAACGGCCACCAGTCTTTTCCGCCGTGAACAGTGATTTGCAGCGGTTCCAGGCTACAGGCCTTTTCGATCTTCGCGCGAAACGAAGTGAAATGGTCGGCGGGCGTCGCTCCATCGGTAATGACCATCGCCACGAATTCCAGCTTGTACTGGCGTAGCAGGCCGACGAATTCCGGCAGCGAATCTTCGGCTGGCACTTGAGCTTCGATGGCAACGTACCCGGCCTCAGCTATTTGCCTGACTTTTTCAGCCAGCGTGCCTTCCATTCCCCACAGGCTTTTGACGAGTTTCAGTTTCATTGGTGTTTACGATTGTTGAGTTGACGGCGCTTTCCAGTAAGCCAGGGCAAATATCAGGCTGACCGAAGCACAAATTACAATTGGTTGGATGACTCTGTGCGTCGCTAAAAACAAACACAGAGATAACAGCCAGAAAATCAGATTGAACCGCGCTGCTCGTTTCATAAATTCCAGCGGCAAATCACTGCCCAGCATCAGCAGATTGACCAGGCCTGTAAAAAGCAAAAACAATGAAAACGACAGACTAAACATCTGCAACAACGTCCACATAGTTGAGTGCAAAAAGCCATCGGCTACATAAGCCTGCATCGTGTTCGCCACCGATTGCCTGTCGGCAGGAAACCAACTTCGATCAACGTAAAACCTGTAATGACCGAACGCATGCCCAAGACCGGACAACAGCAACAGATAAGACGCCACGCGATAAAACAGCCTGAAGCTTTTGTTCATATTCACCTCGCATTCAACAACTCAGGCCATTGGCTTCGCCGCCCCAAATGGCGACGCGCTCTTCGGCTGTGATTTTTTGCGCGCCAACCGCCGCGTGGTAATGAAACTGCAAAGCCCTGCGACGAAACGCAGTGAAGTTGCTGGGAGTGCCGTGCGGAATGTAGCTGTCGAAAATCAAACAGCCGCCGGGTTCCAGCGGCACGGCGGTTCTGTGCTGCTGCAATCCTTCCATCTCTGAATCGCAAATCTGCAAATCACGAATTTGGAAATGATGAAACTTGCGGTCACGATGCCACCCCGGCATCACTCGCATGCAACCGTTTTCGATCCCTGCCGGATCAAGCGCGATCCAAACTCCGACAACTCGAGTTTCCGGCGTCAATTCAAAGTAAGCGTGATCCTGATGCCACGGCTTTTCGCGGCCATTCGGAGGTTTGATCAAAGCCATGTCCTGAAACATTGTCGCATCAGCCCCTAGCAAACGGCTAACCACGGCTAATAACTTTGGATGATTGGCGATGGCTTTAGTTCGGGTTTCATAATCAACGAAATACAACAGCCGGCGGACTGCATCCATTCGCTCTTCTAAGTTCAGCCTGTCCAGCCGATCACGAACTTCGGCGGTGAATTGGATGTTTTGAAACCCTGGCGCCCGCCCAGAAACCAGGTCAGCCAAACCGTCCAGGCCGGATTGGACTTCTTTAGGTGAGAAGGCATTGCGAACGGCGATAAAGCCTTGCTCGCGATACAGTGCAATCTCGTCATCGGTCACGGCGTCGAGTCCGTCAACGGTTGAGGCGATGTCAGAGTAATCATATAGACCAGCCGCGTGAGGCACGACCTCAGCATCAAAGCTGATGGCATTGGCAACAGGCATAAAACATTTCCTCGTTCAGCATGAAAAATTATGGAGTCGAGTTCAGCAGAAATTTTCCGGTTCGAACTTGTCGCCGGTAAAGTTGAAAATAATGTTCGCGTTGAGCCGGAAATTGCGCTGCTGATTTCCTTCGGTTCGTTTTATCCTTCTGGTTTTTCCAGAGCTTGTTGGGTGAAACCATCTTCCTTCAAACCCGCGTTGAACTTGACCTCGTCAACATACAAAACGGTTTTGGTTCCTTCCGTGGGCGAACTCATCTCGATTCGTTTGGCCACCCAGATGTTGGAGATTTTGACCAGATCGCTGGACTTCATAACTCTTAGCCGCTGGCCGGACTTGTCGTACATTTCAACCAGCACGGAGTAAGGCACGTCCACCGGCACCCAGATGTAAACGTAAGCGTATTGAGATTTGTCTGCGGAGACCGGGCGTGCCTCGATCTTGTAAGTTTTACGGCCATCAACGACTTCGCCTTCGCCAAGCAGTTTGTATGAGTAATCGTCCAGGACTCGTTCGGCCATGTCTTCGTTCGTGAAGTCAGTGCCAATGAAACGTTGGCGTCGTTCTTGAGCGGCGATACGTCGAACTCGCTGAATTGCCGGAGTGTATAACCATTGCCGATCAGCCGCGCCGCGTTCGTTGATTGACAACAGGCCGACGCCGCGAACTTCGGCTGGGTCGGTGAAACGAACAATGGTTTTGCTGTTACCCAGCCCGCCCAGCTTTCGCATCGTGAATTTCTTGCTGCGGGCGGTTCCCTTCTTGTCATACACCTCCATGCGAGCGCGCCATGTCGTGTCGCGGCTGGTGTCTTGCTTGTAAACGCCGTCCATAATCTTGCGCGCGTCCTGCGCTTGAGCCTCAAACGTAAAAAGCGAAAAACAAAATACCCAAAAAAGAATTTTTCTAAACATCATTTTCCTCAAAATATCAGGAACATTTGCAACCAATAAAATTTATTCTTCTTGAAAGTTTATCAACGCATCTTCGCGGGCATAAGTCAGCCGCCCGTCGTAATACCGTCGAGCATAAGCATAAAGTCCAATCCCAATTGCTCCCCAAACCAAAACCAATTCCACGCTGGTCAGCGAACTGGTTGCGATTCGTTGCCGCAAACTCAAACTGAACAATGCCTGAATATCCTGCCAGATTTGCACGGCGATTAAAGCTCCCATCGCCAGCAACGAAGCCCACGCAGCAAGCCGTTGCACCTTCGGCGAAAGATTGACGGTGATCGAAGCCGCCAGCGATGGATTGCGCGAAGGCAACAGCAAAAACATCAGGCTGTGCAGGAAGTACAAAATCACCAGCGCAAAGACGGCGACGTTCAACGCCAGCGCCAATTGATTACTAACCAGCAGCACGACTGAAACTGCCAACGTCAGCGTCAAACCTCTGACAGGCGTCGCCGTCCGCGGATTGATTGCGCCGAGCCATTCAGGAGCCAGACCGTCGCGCGCCAAAATAATGCCCAGCCGCGACGGAACCAGCATCGTCGAATTCATTGAAGTCGTCAGCGCCATAATCGCGCCGAAGGTGACAAACCACGCGGCTCCGGCTGGCAAATAAACCGCTGCGACTTCGGCCATCGGCGCATTGCTGGCTCCCAATCGAACGCCGGGCAAAACTCCGAAAGCCACCGCTGACATCAAAACGAAAATCAGTCCGGTCACGCTGATGCCTTTCAAAAACACCATCGGCAAACGGCGAGTGCTGTCTTTCACTTCTCCGGCAGTCTGAGCCAGAGATTCAAACCCTGCGTAAGAAAAAAACAGCGGAGCCAGACTGGCCAGAAATCCGCCGACTCCGTGAGCGACAAACGGCTGAAAGTTGTCGGGCTGAATGGCAAACAATCCCGGCACGATCAACACAATCAGCGAAACTCCCAACAGCGAACACATGACAACCTGCATCCGCCCAAACCAGCGCACTCCCCAGACGTGAACCAGATAGAAGAAAACCAAACTGGCCAGCGCCAACGGCAATCTGTGTTTTGCCGTCAGACTCCCGCCAGAAGCGGCGATCAAATAATCAGCCAGCGAATTCGCCAGAAAGGCTTCGGCTCCAATGTACGAGATGATCTTCAGCCACGCGCCAACGAATGCCAGCCGATAGCCGTTCAAGCTACCAGTCAGAGTCCGCGTGATGTGCGTGTATTCGCCGCCCGGTTCGCGGCCAAGCGGCGTCGAAAGGAATGCGGCGTACGGAACCGAAGTCGCCAGAATCACCGGGTAAAGCAGCACGTAACCCAGAATCAGACTCGGCCCGGTCAATCGCCAAGCCTGACTGGTGACGGTGAAAATTCCAGCACCAATCAAAATCCCCAACAGCGCGGCATACGATTCCAGCGTTCCCAAATCACGACGCAACCGACCGACAATTTCAGCATCAGGCATTAAGTTCGCTCCATCGGATCAAAAATAAAAATGCCAAGCCTTTCCACCGCAGAGGCGCAGAGTTCCGCAGAGGGTTCGCAGAGTCTTTTGCTAAATCAGAACAACCAATATTGAGACAATCTTTCTCAATAGGATTAACAAGATTTCCAGCAGGATTTACAGGATTACCAATAGCGGTGGTGTTCCAATCAGGTTTGAATCCTGTTCATCCTGAGAAAAATCCTGTCCATCCTGTCTCAAAGTTTTCTGCTTTGAGACAGGATGGGCTTGTCTCTCTGCGCTGCCTTTGCGTTCTTTGCGCCTCTGCGGTGAATTCGTAAAGTTAATGTCATTCCGCTCCCAAGAGCTTGGCGGGCAAGCTCGGATCAAGCACTTTTTCGGCGCTTTCGACTCCGGCCACAGGCAACTTACTTTCATCAATCAACCCAAGCTGCACCAGCACAGAAGCTTGATCCCAGTAAATATGTTCGTGCGCCAGCTTGCCGTCGCGGAAGTGAACAACCACGATCAACGGAACTTTGACGTGCTTTCCGGTTGGTTCAACGCCCGGCAGCATCCAATCCATTTTGATCGTGTGAGTGAATTCAAAAACCATTTCGTCCACTACGCGATCAGAGCCGATGGTGCGCGAAACCGGAGTCATCGCCGTGTCCGGCGGCATCTGAGGAATAAAGTGCTGCGAGTAAAACTGACGCAGTTCGTCGTGGCCGACTCCGCCGGTCAACACAGGAACGTGATTGACGTAAGCGTCGGCAACCATCGTTTCCAAAGTGTCTTCGGTGTTGCGCGTTTGGAATTCGTATTTGACGTGATCGTCCCACAAAGCCGAAAGCCTGGCTGAAGAATCGCCGCCTTTCAAATGCCGCGCGAAAAATTCCAGCGTCCGCAGATTGGCAAGCTCCGCAGCAGCAGCGTTGAAATGCGCGCCGCCTACGCGGGCAAAGGCGTGATCCTGTCCGGCGTAATCGTGAATCGTGACGTTGGCATTTTGATTGAGCGCCGCATGAATTTTGGATTGAGCTTCAGCCGGACAAAACTGATCCAACTCGGCGATGTGCAACATCAAATTGCCTTTCAAGTTGGCCATTTCATCCAGCGCGTTTTCGATGCCTACGCCGTAATAACCGACACTGCAATCGGGCGCGTAACGAGTCGCAATCAAATAAGCCAGCTTGCCGCCCAGACAAAATCCGACTGCGCCGACTTTGCCGTTGCAAGCCGGATGGTTTCGCAAAACTTCCAACGCAGCTCCAGCGTCGTCAACGGCTTTGGCTTCGTCCAATCCTTTATAAAGTTCAAAGGCACGCTGCCATTCGGCGTCGGTTTGATCAGTCAGTTGAATTCCCGGCTGCTGCCGCCAGAAAAGATCGGGACAAAGCACAACAAAACCGCGTTCGGCATACCAATCAGCGATGCGTCGCATCTCTTGATTGACGCCGAAGATTTCCTGCAACAGCACAATGCCCGGCCCGAAGTTGCCGGACGGCAAAGCCAGATAAGCGTCGAACTGACCGCCGTCAAATGAATTGATCGTTGTCATTACAATTTCCTTTCAATTTGATTTGTTCTTACTCGTAACCAATCGCCTCAACCACACTCAGGTTGACGGCTTTTCGCGCCGGCAGCCACGCCGCCAGCAGTGCAATTCCAATCGCCAGCGGCAACGCCACCAGCACCATTACCGGCGAAAACGAAAACGGAATAGTCCAGCCTCCGACCATCATCGCCATCGTTCGCACAATGAACCAGGTGTTCAGGAAACCGGCAATGGCTCCGATTAACACGCCTACGATGGCGATGGCAGCGGCTTCCAGCAAGATCATTTTGCGAATCTGACTGCGCAAACCACCGATGGCTCGCAACACGCCAAGCTCGCGTTTGCGCTCAGCCACCGAAATCATCAGAGCATTGACGATGCCCAAAGCGGCAATAATGATCGAAACGGCCATCTGCATATAACTCAGCGCAAAGAAGCCGTTGATCAAATCCATAATCCATTTTTTGTATTCCTGGTTGGTGTACACGAAGGCGCGATGTTCGCCGCGAACCAGTCTCTGGACTTCAGTTTTCACGACTTCACGATCTGTTCCCGAGTGCAGGTTGATTTCGATCATATCCACTGACGAATCATTCCAGTACTTTTTGTAAAGCTTGCGATCCAGAAAAACCGCGCCTTTTTCTGAAGTGTAATCTTCGATCACGCCTACGATTGGCATATCAAAAGGCACGGTCGGCGTAGCCAGTTTCAACCGGTCGCCGGTGGTCAGGTGATAACGTTCGTAAAAGTTTCTGGCGACCATGACGCCTTCGCCAGCGACCATTTTTTCGCGCGCTTCGTTTTCGTCGGCCTGTTCGACTACGTTTTTGACGCGCTCAAACCAGCCGTCAAAATCCAGCGCCACCATTCCAATCGAATCGTCGGCATAAGCCGGAAAAAGGATTCGCACGTTTTCGATTCGTTTGACTCCGGGCAAGGCGGCGATTCGCTGGCTGAGTTCTTCGCTGAAGTGATAAGTCCGCGAACGCGCCTGATCTGAAGCCGCAACAAACAAATCGCAATTGACGATGCGATCCATCCAACTGGAAACAGCCGTTTGGTAGCTGCGAACATAAGCCGCCGTCGCAAAGACGAACATTAATCCGACCATCAAAGCTCCAACAGTTGCCGAAGTCCTGCGCGGAGATTGAATCATGGTGTCCACGGCCAGCACGCCTTCTGAGCCGAAAAAACGATCCATCAACGGGCGCATCAACCGTGCAATCCATTGAGTCATTTTCGGCAGCAGCATAACCATCCCCAGCAGCAGCAACACCGCATAACCGAACTGAAGGTTCATCCCAACGCTTGCCGGAGCAAACCCAATTAAGCCCATGCTGACGACAACGAGCACAATTCCGGAAATCAACCGAGCTTTGCCAAGAATGTCTTCTTGCTGACGAGTCTCAATGTTGTGCAAGGCCAGAATTGGGTTCAACCGCGAAGCCGCGCGCGACGGCATCAATGCTCCAATCAGCGACGACAGCACGCCAATCACAAACGCCGTCACCGCGTAATCCCAGCGGAAGACCGGCGGTTGTTGAGTCGAAACCTGACTGAACAATTGCGTCGCAATCTGGCTGAGCATTCGTTCAGCACCAATCGCCAGAAAGTATCCGAGAAACAATCCCAACGCGCTGCCGATGACACCCATCAACACGGCTTCGCCCAGAAACATTCGCTGGACGTTGCCGCGTTCGACGCCCAGCGCGCGCAAAACGCCAATCTCTTTCCAGCGTTGATTCACCGAAATGCTGAAGGTGTTGAAGATGATAAACACGCCCACAAGCAGGGCGATGAAGCTGGCGATGGTTGCGCCGATGCTCATGGCGGAAATAGCTTTTTCGATTCCTGTTCCGCGCGAAGCTGGACGGTCAATTTCAACGCCAGAGGGCAAACGTTCGCGCAACTTTTGCCTGAGAGCAAGAACGTCCACATCCGGCTCGTTCATCAAATCAATACGGTCAATGTTGCGTCCGCGACCGAACACGAACTGCGCGTTGAACACATCCATGACGGCAATCTGCCCGTCGAAGACTTCGCCCATGCCTTGAGGTTTGAAGATGCCGCGCACAGTGAATTCCTTGCGGCCTTGCGAAGTGAACAGCGGCAGTTTGTCGCCGTCTTTCAGGTTGTGTTTGTCGGCGAACTTGCGCGAAATCAGAATCGAATCCGGCTGAGCCAGCGCAATCAACGGATCAGCGATTTCCGTCGTGGACTCGTCAAATTCGTATTCGCGCAACTCGCGGTCGCCCAGCATATCAACGCCGACGATCATCAAACTGCTTTGATCGGCGAAAGCCGTGTTGCCAATGACTTCTATGACTGGCTGAGCGACGCGAACTCCAGGTGTGTCTTTGACGGTTTCCCAAACCGATTCGGGAAAGCCGGATTCTCCGCCGGTGACCTGCAAAGTCGCCTTGCCAGCCAGCTTTTCAATCGTCGTCGTCAACGAACTGAGCAAAGTCAGATTTGCGGTTCGGACTCCGAAAAAGACCGCGACTCCCAGCGCGATGCCCAGCAGCGTCAACGCTGTACGAAGGCGATGCTGTCGCCATTGTTTCCAGGTGATGAGTGCAAGTGTCGAAAACATATTTTGAAAGTTTGTAGTTCCGCCTTCAGGCGGCTGCGGCTGCGAAGCAGCCCTACCGCTCGTTCCGAGCTGCCACCGCCTGAAGGCGGAACTACGAACAGGCGTTCGTCAACATCGTCAGGAACGGAACGCAGCGGTTGTAATCCAGAGTGTAAAAGTTCGGGCCGATTTTGATGTTGCGGTAATACTCGGCGCGGTGTTCGGCGTAAAACTGTTCAGCCGGAATTTGCCAGGCTTTGCTGCCAAGCTGCGAAACCAGGAACCATTTTTCCAACAACCGAGCCGCTCGGCCATTGCCGTCTTGAAACGGATGAATGTGGACAAAAACCAGATGCAGCAGCGCCGCGTGATAGAAGACTTCGTCAACACTCAACCTGGCCTTTTTCAATTCGGCCACGTCGGCGAATAGTTCAGTCATTTTCTCCGACACGAACTCCGGTTCGACAGCGGCGTATTCAATCCCAGCCGAGCTATAAACGAACATCAACTGTTGGCGATACTTCCCGCGATGAGCCTTGGGTAACAGCTTGGCTGACAAAATGGCGTGAGCCGTTAGCAGGTTTTTCTCATTCAACGCATGCGAACGAGCGAACTCGTAAGCAGCGATCAGGTCTTCAATCTCCTGGCGTTCCTTCGCTTTGAACTTGCGGCTTGGGGGATCGAGCTTCGAGTTCAGAAAGAAATTCAAATCAACTGAATTGCCTTCGATGGCGGATGAATATACCGCCGAAGCTTCGACCGAGAAACGAATCGTCGGATGATAGTTGCGTGAAATGAACTCTGACCAACACTTTGACGGGCGCGCCGAAGCCAGCGCGCG
>JAGNMH010000818.1 GCA_017991275.1 Acidobacteriota bacterium | reverse complement strand
ATGTCACGCAGATGTTTGAAATCATAGCCCCGCGTTATGACTTCATCACGGTCTTTCTTTCTTACGGAATGGATCGCGGATGGAAGCGCGAACTGATCGAAATGTTGAATATCAAAGGGGACGAAAAAGCTCTGGACCTGGCTTGCGGAACCGGCGACATAACCTTTGCACTGGGAGAGAAGTTACCATCAGGCAATGCCACAGGACTGGACATTACCAAAGGAATGATCGAAATCGCCAACAAAAAACTGGACGAAAAAGGCGTCAACAATGTTTCGTTCCAGCTTGGCGACATTATGAGCATGCCTTTTGCCGATGGCACATTCGATTATGTAACCTGCGGTTACGCTCTGCGAAACGTGCCGGATGTCGAACTGGCTCTGGTTGAAATCAAACGCGTGATGAAACCCGGCGGGCGTTTTATCTCTCTGGATTTCGCGCACCCCAACAATCGGATTTACCGCTGGCTTTACCTGAATTACCTGATCGTGGTCGGTTCGATCACTGGCATTCTGCTGCACGGAGACGCAGACGTTTACCGTTACATCCCTGAAAGCCTGAAGCGTTATCCCGGACAATACGGAGTTCAGGAAATAATGAACCGAGTCGGGTTTAACGAAACCGGTTTCAAGGAATACGGCGGCGGCATTATGTCTCTCAATTACGGAACCAAGCCAAACTAAAATAAAAACTAGACAGGATTTACAAGATTTACAGGATTGATCTGATTTGCCATACCAATCCAGTTAACCCTGTAAATCCTGTCTACTGGTTTTGAAGCCTCAAGCCTCGAATCTTTTCACCACTAGCGCGGAGTTCTTCGACCCGAATCCTATGCAGTTGCACAGTGCGGTTTTGATGTCCGCCGGGCGAGTCTGATTCGCAACATAATCCAAATCGCATTCTGGGTCGGCTTCGTCCAGATTGATCGTCGGCGGCAAAAAGCCTCCATTCATTCCGCCAATCGTCGCCATCAATCCCGCAGCGCCCGATGCTCCCTGCGGGTGACCGATCATGCTCTTGGTTGAACTCATCGGAATTTTGTAAGCCAGATCGCCGAAGGCGTTTTTGACCGCGCGAGTTTCAATGCGGTCGTTCAACTTGGTCGAAGTGCCGTGCAGATTGATGTAATCAATCTCTTCCAGTTCGACGCCTGCATCGCGCATGGCCAAAGTCATCGCACGCGCTGGTTCGACGCCGCTTTCATCCAGTTGAACCCGGTGATGGGCGTCGCAAGTCGAACCGTAACCAGCGATTTCGGCATAAATTTTCGCGCCTCGTTTTTGAGCGTGCTCCAGTTCCTCAAACACGAACAGGTAACCGCCTTCGCCAATGACGAATCCGTCGCGGTCTTTGCTGAACGGGCGCGAACCGCGCGTAGGTTCGTTATTCCACGAAGGCGTCATGACCTTCAGCATGCAAAAACCCAGCATGAAGCTATGCGCCAACGGAGCGTCAACTCCGCCGCACAGCACTGTGTTGATGCGTCCAAGCGCGATGTTCTGAACAGCGTAATTCATCGCATCGGTCGAAGAAGTGCAGCCGGTTGAAATCAGGTGACTGAAGCCTTTGATGCCAAACGGCATCGAAAGCTCTGAAGGCAACGAACCCGGTGTCGCGGTCGGAACGGTGTAAATGCTGGCGCGCTTGGCTTCGTTGGCGAAGTAGTAACGGTACTGTTTTTCCAGGAAGCTCAGCGAAGCTCCGCCGCTGCCCAGCACAATGCCAATGTCGCGTTTTTCATCCAGCGACATTTCGCGTGGATTCAATCCGGCGTCGGCAAAAGCCAGTTCAGCCGACGCAATCGCATAAGCCACAGCATGCGAAACGTGCTGCCGATCTTTTGGAGAAATGAAATCGTCGGAGTTGAAATCTTTGACTTCAGCGGCAATCTGCACCGGCAAATCTTCCGACTCAAACCGCGTGATGCGAGCAACGCCGCTGCGCCCGGTTCTGATGGATTGCCAGTATTGTTCTTTGCCTATGCCAATAGGAGTGACGCAGCCGATGCCTGTGACGACAACGCGCCGTAACGTTTTGGGAGGTTTCATATTTTTGTTCTCGCTTGAATGAAGGATGTAAAGAGTGCGAGCGACAGCTTAACGCTTGGCGGCTGATTAGCCAAATTGTGATGGCTGCTGAATCTATATCAGGCGAGGTTCTTAAACGTCGTAATCAATCACTACAGGCGCGTGGTCTGAAAAAAACTGGTCAGCGTGAATTACCGGAGAATGCGCCACTTTATTCAATTTCGGCGTCGTGAAATGGTAATCCAGCCGCCAACCTACGTTATTTGCGCGAGCGTTGCCGCGATTCGACCACCACGAATAATGCACGGCTTCCGGCCCGACCAAGTGGCGAAAAGTGTCGTGGTAGCCGACCTCCAAAAACCTGGTCAGCCAGTCACGCTCTTCGGGCAGAAAACCGGAGTTCTTTTGATTGCTGCGCCAGTTTTTCAAGTCAATCTGCTGATGAGCAACGTTGAAATCTCCGCAAAAGACAAAGTCACGTTTGCTCTTTCGCAGCCGTTGGCAATGCAGCAGAAATTCATCCATAAACTTGAGCTTGATAGCCAGCCGTTCAGGGCTGCTGGTTCCCGAAGGAATGTAGGTTGAAACGACGCTCAAGTTACCAAAGTCGGCTTGCAGCACGCGGCCTTCGCTGTCGAAGACGCAATTGATTCCGCGCGTGACCTTCTTCGGTTTGGTTTTGGAAAGCACGGCAACTCCGCTGTAGCCAGGCTTTTCCGCCGGATACCATTC
>JAGNMH010000817.1 GCA_017991275.1 Acidobacteriota bacterium | reverse complement strand
CAAAGCTCCCTCAACTGATCCAGCGTGGTGATGGCCGCGCTCGCGCCCGGAAAGAAATACACCAGCATTGGCAAATCGGTCGCTGCGGCCAGCGCGCGGTAATACTCGCGGACTTCGACAAAGGAGTAATTGCCCGGCGGCGGCAAGCTGCTGACGACGTGCGCGCCGGTTTGTTCGGCGTGACGAGCCAGTTCAATGGCATCCGCCGTCGTCAACGCTCCAACGTGAATGATGATGCGTTTGTCTTTGGGCGAATGCTCAAGCGCAGCTTCGGTGACGATTTTGCGCTGAGCGACCGATTGCGGAATGCCTTCGCCGGTTGAACCCAGCACGTAAACGCCGTCTACGCCTGCCTGGTAAACGCGAACCAGCAATTGCTGAAACGCCTGTGGATTGAAAACGCCAGCCGCATCAAAAGGCGTGACCAGCGCAGGAAAAATGCCTTGAAGTGTTTTCATTGTTTTCATGATTTTTCAGCGCGGGTTGTGCGCCGTGAAGAAAGGATAACCAACCAACTGGAATAACGGAATTGCGCCGATGAATTTGATGAGCTTTGCGGAAGCAGGTATAACAACGCCCCGCGAATCAACCCAAGCATATTTTTAGGAGGCTTCCCAAAATGCGTATCAACCACGTTACTCGCCAATTACTGCTGAGCGCGGCAATAACTCTGCTGTTCTTCGTTTTAACTGCTGCCGGCCAGACGCCGCAGTTCGTGCCGAACTACGACGAATCCAAAGTCGGCGCTTACACTTTGCCAGACCCTTTGAAAATGAACGACGGGCGCAAAGTCACGAACGTCAAACTGTGGCGCGAACGTCGGCAGGAAATCATAAAGCTTTATGAAACCAACGTTTACGGGCGGACTCCGGCGGCGGCCAAGGCCGTGAAAATCAGTTTTGTGGAAACTTCACGCGACGCGAAGGCTCTGGGCGGACTGGCTACGCGAAAGGAAGTGACGGTTTATCTGACCGGCAAAAAAGACGGGCCGAAAATGTCCGTGCTGTTTTACATACCGAACAATCGCAAACAGCCCGCACCGGTTTTCATCGGTTTGAACTTCAACGGCAACCAGGCCATCCACAATGATCCGGGAATCGCTCTGGCTACGAGTTGGCTGCGCGACGGCAAAGAAACCGGAGCAGTCAATAACCGAGCGACTGAAAATTCGCGTGGAACCGAAGCCAGTCGCTGGGCAGTGGAAATGATCGTCAAACGCGGTTACGCCGTAGCCACGATTTACAACGGCGACCTTTTCCCGGATCACAACAACGGATTGAAGGAATCCGTCATTCCACATTTTTACCGCAGCGGCCAAACCCAACTTGAAGCCGACGACTGGAACGCGATTGGAGCCTGGGCCTGGGGGTTGAGCCGCGCGGTGGATTACATCGAAAAAGATAAGGATTTGGACGCCAAACGAATCGCCTTGATGGGGCATTCGCGTTTGGGCAAAGGCGCATTGTGGGCTGGCGCTCTGGACGAACGCTTTGCGATGGTCATTTCCAACGAAAGCGGCGAAGGTGGAGCGGCTCTGGCCAAGCGGAATTACGGAGAAACCACCGAGCGCATCAACACGGCTTTTCCGCATTGGTTCAACGGCAACTTCAAAAAGTACAACAAAGACACCGCTTCGCTGCCGGTGGATCAGCACATGTTGCTGGCGCTGATGGCTCCACGTCCGCTGTACGTCGCCAGCGCAGAAGGCGACCAATGGGCTGACCCTCGCGGAGAATTCCTGTCGGCCAAAGCTGCTGACCCTGTTTATCGTTTGCTGGGAACTGACGGATTAGGAGCGACGGAAATGCCCGGCTTGCATCAACCGGTGACGACCACCATCGGCCATCACATCAGAGCAGGGAAGCACGACGTGACAAATTACGATTGGGAACAGTACCTGAACTTTGCTGACAAACACTTGCGGCAAAAAGCCTTAATCCCAGCCGCAGATAACCGCTGAGATTCGCGGATCAGCGTCTACGTTGATCCGCGGCTTAAATTCCGGCTTAGCCACGACCGAGATAAGGCTGGCCAATTGGCAGGACGATGGCTTCAAGCATGTTGACGTGGGGTGGCAAAGCAGCCATCGCAACGGCGGCCTGAGCAATGTCAGAGGCGCTCATTGTTGGTTCGCCGTTCAAGCGACGACTTTCAACCAAAGTTGGGACTTCGACGTTACCCGGATGCAGGCAGCCGCAAGTTATGCCGAACTCGCGGCCTTCCAGCGCAGTCACCTGAGTCAGTCCTGAAATCCCGAACTTGCTGGTGCTGTATGCTGCCGAGTTCGGCCTGACTCGCTGAGCCGAGATCGAACCGATGTTGATGATTCGCCCGCCACCCTGAGCTTTCATAATCCGCATGGCTTCGCGCGTGCATAAAAATGGCCCGCGTAGATTCGTGGCGATTACTCGATCCCAGGCTTCAACCGACAACTCATCCAACGGCCCACCGTCAAAAACTCCGGCGTTATTGACCAGAATGTCCAAGCGTCCAAACCGCTCCATCGCCTGGCGAAAGAGTTCCTGCACCTGAGCTTCGCTCGTCACATCCGTTTGAACCACCAGCATGTTGGCTCCGGCTTTGGTGAGAGCTTCGGCATTTTGATTCAGCCGTTCGACATTGCGAGAGCTAAGAACCAGCGAAGCGCCTTCGGCAGCAAAAGCCTCGGCAATTTCTTGCCCAATGCCCTGACTGGCTCCGGTGATGAGTGCGATTTTTCCATCAAGTTTTTTCATTTGTCTATTTTGGCAAAGGCATCATTGTTG
>JAGNMH010000816.1 GCA_017991275.1 Acidobacteriota bacterium | reverse complement strand
GTCCATGCCTTTGGCGGCGATGTTGAATTCGCCGGAAAGCCCCACGCCCAGGCGCGGCAAACGATTTACTCTTTCTGTAAACTTAGTCATCGGTAAAGTTGTGTTTGGCTATCGGCAATCAGATGAGTCAAGTGGCTCTTCACCCATTGGATAAGCCTGCTCCTCAAAATCTTCTATCAAGCGCACCAGCGTTCTGAATTGCTGGCGTTCTTCGGCAGTCAGGTTCTTTTCGCCTTTGGTCATCAAAACGCTGACGATTTCCAAAGCGCGCTCATTCTCAGCTTCGGTTTCAATTTTTGAGCAAGTCGGCATAAAGCGAATCGCCAGCATTGAAGGCTACCAGCAGCGCCCGTGCTTTTGTTTTTTCAGGAGTTGTTTCAAAAATTAGCTCCGTAGGAGCGACCTGTTTATAGCAATTAGAGGGCAAAAACTCCAAGCTCCGTAGGAGCGACCTGTGGCACAGGTCGCTCCTACGGAGCTTGGAGAAAATGGTTTGCAATCGCTATAAACAGGTCGCTCCTACGGAGCTAATAACAATCTACCTGATATCAACAGCCTCTCACAGCTTAGCGTTGTCCGCCGGGCTTAGCGGCAGGTTTGACAGTTGAACCTCTTGGTTTGGCATTGCTGCCAGACGCAGAAGAAGGTGCATTGCTGTTGTTGTAATTCGGGAAAACCGGTTTCTTGTAAGTCGGAGTAGGCTTGGCTTTTAGTTCGGCCATTGCTACTTCGACGGCTTTTTCCAGTTGCGGGTCGTGTCCCTTTCGCCATTCCGCCGGATCGAGTTCGACTTCGACATCAGCCGGAGTCCCGTAATTTTCCACATCCCATTCGCCTTGCAGGTTGTAAAACGCCACGCGCGGAGCCGTCACGCCGCCGCCATCCATCAACGTCGGGTAATCGTAAATGCCGACCAGTCCGCCCCAGGTGCGTTTGCCTACGGTTTTGCCGACTCCGGCTTTGCGGAACAGCCACGGCATCATGTCTCCACCGGAACCGGCAAATTCGTTGATGATCATGACTTTCGGCCCAAAGATCGAAGTCGCAGGCGTCGAGAAATCTTCGCCTTCGCGAGTCACCCATTTGTTCATCAGCGGACGACGCATGGCGTCAATAATGTAATTAGCCGCCGTGCCTCCGCCGTTGAAGCGTTCGTCCAGCACCGCGCCTTCTTTGTCCACTTGCGAAAAGTAGTAGCGGTTGAAATTCGTGTAACCGCCTCCACCAGTATCAGGCAGATAAATGTAAGCCAGCTTGCCGCCGCTCAATTCATCCACTTTGCGACGATTGCCTTCCATCCATTCGCGGTTGCGAAGTCCGCCTTCGTTGCCGACAGGCACGACAGTGACTTCGCGCGAACCAGCGCCGTCAGGGTTTGGACCGACTTTGATAGTGACCTGCTTGCCTGCCGTCGCTTCAAAGAATTGATAAATGTTGTCGCTGGCAGTCAGATTGCGGCCTTTGACCGCCAGCAAGTATTCGCCATCTTTCACTTCAACACCCGGCTGAGTCAGCGGAGAGCGCAGTTGCGGATTCCAGTTTTCTCCACTGTAAACGTGCGCGAAGCGATAGCGTCCGTTTTCGATTTTGTAATCGGCTCCCAGCAATCCGCCCGGCACAAAGTTCGGACGCGGAATTTCGCCGCCTCGAACAAAGTGATGACCAACGCCGATGTTGTTCAGCATTTCATCGAACAGGTAATTCAGATCGGCGCGATGGCCGACTGCATTCAACCAGGGTTCGTACTTCTTCTTGGTCGCGGCGTAATCCAATCCGTGCATGTTCGGGTCATAAAGAAAGTCGCGCTGAATGCGCCAAGCTTCTTCGTACATCTGCCGCCATTCGGCTTTGGGGTCAATAGAGACTTCCATCTCACCGACTTTCAGCATGTTCGGGCCGCCCGGCGCTCCCGGCGGCGTGGGCGCTCCCAAGCTGGCGACATTGCCAATCACCCAGTTTTGCCCCTGCCGATACAAGGCCTTTTCGCCGTTGGCAGAAATTTCGAAGAAAGTGACACCATCCATCACCTTGTCAAATTTGCGTTTTTCCAGATCGAACTTATGCACAGTCCCTGGCCCATTGCCCTGCAAACCGCCGCCCGCAGCTTCGGCAACAAAGATCAATCCGGATTTCGCCGTGTTCAATCCGATGTAATTCCGCGCCGGAATCGGCAACGCCAAAATGCGCTGGCCAATGCCTTCAAAATCAATCGTCACTGTCACAGGGTCTTTTTTGGCAGGCGGTTTCGCCGCGTCTCCCTGTCCCCCCGTCGCCGAGTCCGTCTTTTCCTCGTCGCTTTCAGGCGCCAGTGGAGAAGCCTCGCCTTTCTTCAGCACGACGACATACACGCTGCGCGTTGTCTGGTGCGGGAAGCTGGACATATCCAACCATCCCGTCGTCGGCCCGGTGTCTGTGCTGGCAGTGAAGTAAAGATACTTGCCATTCCTGTCGAAGTTCGCAAAACGCGCGTCACTCAATCCGTCAGTGATTTGGGTGGACTTGCCGGTTTCCAGCGAATGCACAAAGACCGCGCACAAACGATTCTTCAGTTGCTTGGTGTAAGTGATCCATTTGTTGTCCGGCGACCATGCCGGGTCCATCACGCGCCACGGATTTTCATAAGTGTTGGTGTCCACTTTGACAGGCGTTCCTTTTTCAATGTCCACGTACCAAAGTATCAGTCGTTTGTCCGTGAAGGCAATTTTCTTGCTGTCGGGCGACCAGACAGGCGAATAGAAAAACGACGACGGATTACCAAGACTGATTT
>JAGNMH010000815.1 GCA_017991275.1 Acidobacteriota bacterium | reverse complement strand
ATCATGAAAGAAATCATTGCCAAGCAATGCAAGCTGTAATTCAGGTTGTAGGTTACAGGTGGCAGGTTGTAGGTCTTACTCAGCAATAACTTCAGCTTGGGGGAGAACTATGAAAATTGAGAGTTATGGCGATTTGTTTGTCTGGCAGAAGGCGATGGATTTGGTGGTTGAATGTTACAAGTTCGTCAGCAATCTGCCCAAAAATGAAACGTACGGTTTGATCAGCCAAGTCCAGCGTTCAGCGGTTTCAATTCCAGCCAATATCGCAGAAGGCCAGGGCCGAGATCATTTGGGGGACTACTTGCGCCATCTTTCCATTGCCAATGGATCGTTGAAAGAATTGGAAACTCACCTACTCTTGATTGGAAGGCTCGGCTACCGTCCCGAAAACGATGCTGAGCCGTTGCTTGCCAAATGTGCAGAAGTCGGAAAGATGCTGTCCGGTCTGTCAAAAAGCCTCAGAGGTCTCAAATAACCTGCAACCTGCCACCTGTAACCTACAACCTGGAGAAACTATGGCCATCAGCAATAACCTGGCACATTGGGAAGCCGAAGCTTTCGGCACGGAATTGATTGATATGACGCTCGGCGATTTGCTAGATCAACGCGCAGCAGAAGTCCCCGACAAAGAAGCTCTGGTTTACAGCTATCCTGAAATCGGCCTGGATTTGCGGATGAATTACCGCCAGTACCGCAATGTGGTCAATCAACTGGCGAAGGGTTTGATGGCGCTGGGCATTGAAAAAGGCGATCACATAGCCGTCTGGGCAACGAATGTGCCGGAATGGGTTTTTCTGGAATTGGCCGTCTCCAAAATCGGCGGAGTGCTGGTGACGATCAACACAAATTACCGCGCCGCCGAAATCGAATACGCTTTGCGGCAAGGGGACATCAAGGCGCTGTTTATGATCGAAGAGTTGCGCGGTTTTTCTTACCTGGAAGCCGTGTATTCCATCGCGCCGGAATTGAAATCGCTGGCCGATCCTTTGAATCAGGAATTGAGTTCAGAAAACCTGCCGCGATTGAAGCGCGTCGTGTTAATCGGCAAAGAACCGAAACCCGGCGTGTCGTTGTATTCGCAAATAACAGCGCTGGCCGATCAAGTTTCGGACGCGGAATTGAAAGCCAGGCAAGCGACAGTTGGCGTTCACGACGTGGTGCAGATGCAATACACCAGCGGCACAACCGGTTTTCCCAAAGCCGTCATGCTGACGCATTACAGTCTGGTCAACCAATCGCACATCGCCTGTTCGCGCGGAGCTTTGACCGCCGATGAACGCTACGTGACTTCTATGCCTTACTTCCACATCGCTGGCAGTTTGGGCGCAATCGTTTACTCGTTGTTTCTTGGTTGCACACTGATTCCGCTGATTGCCTTTGATCCGGCCAAACAGCTTGAGTTGTTTGAAAAAGAAAAAGGCACGTTCACCTTTGCCGTGCCAACAATGCTGGTGGCGATGTTGAATCATCCGCGCTTTGCCGAATTCAATCTGTCCAGTTTGAAAAACATCTTCACCGGAGCCACGCCGGTTCCGGTCATCGTCATGGAACAAATCAAAGACCGCATCGGCGCGGATTGCTCCATTGTCTTCGGCATGACCGAAACCACCGGAGCAGTCACGCAATCGTTTTACAGCGACAGTTTTGAACTGAAGTCAGCCACGGTCGGCCTGACGATTCCTCACACAGAAATCAAGATGGTCAACCCGGCAACAGGCGAAACCTGCCAATGCGGAGAGTCCGGCGAGTTGTGGACGCGCGGTTACGCCAACATGGTCGGGTATTACAACATGCCGGATAAGACGGCTGAAACTCTGGACGCTGACGGCTGGTTGCACAGCGGAGATTTGGCGACGATGCGGCCAGACGGTTACATCAACATCGTAGGCCGCGTGAAAGACATGATCATTCGCGGCGGAGAAAACATTTACCCGGCGGAGATCGAAGCCTTCCTGATGCGCCATCCAAACATTGCCGAAGCCCAAATCGTAGGCATTCCCGATGCGTTCATGGGTGAAGAAGTCTGCGCTTTGATTCGGTTGAAGCCAGGCGAAACCGCCACTGAAGACCAACTCCGCGAACACTGCAAAGCCAGCATCGCTCGCCACAAAGTTCCAAAACACTTCCGCTTCATCGAAGCCTTTCCGCTGACGGCCAGCGGCAAAGTACAAAAATTCGTGCTGCGCGATCAGTTGATCAAAGAGCTGGGTTTAGAAAATGTGGCCGGAATGAAAACGGCCTGACTTTATCTGTTCAACGCGGCCTGTATGTTTTGCCCGTCTTTGGTGTAGCTGATAAAAGCGATCATCATTTCGTCATAAGTCGGTTCGCCCCAGCGCACGACCTTTGTCGGATCAGGGTTGAATTTGTTTTTCGCTGAATTGTCGAACGTTGAAGTCACCAGAATCCGCGTCCCTTTGGGCAAAGCCATCCCGCCTTTCGGAGTGTAAAAAGTCTGCCAGCCAAATTCATAATTCGGTACGTCCAACAACACTTCGCGTTTGCCATTCGGATAAAAGGCTTCGATGCGTTGCGACTTGCCTCGAAAGTGCATGTGCGGAGCCAACGAAGTGACGTGAATGTCTTCCGGCACCGTCCAGCAAGCCGTCACTTGGTGATTTTCAGCGCCAGCCGGGATGCTGAAGTAAGTGTTTGAAACTGCGCGAACCAACATCTCTTTTTCCGGCGGCTGTTTGGCAAAGATCAAGCCGACAGACGAACGATCTTTCTGAACGCTGCCGGCGGCTTTGGAATAATGCATCTGGAAAAGAA
>JAGNMH010000123.1 GCA_017991275.1 Acidobacteriota bacterium | reverse complement strand
CTCTCTACCGGTCGCGGTACTGACTCGTAAAAGATATGGCACAGACATTACCCGACTCCCAACAACTCAACCTGCCTGATTCCAACAGCAGACCTGAAATCATTTCACGTGCTGTGGCGGCGGCTGGGCTGTTATTGCTGCCGGTTTTGTTCTTTTACCCCACATTGACCAGAGGGTTATTGCTTGCGCCGGGTGATGGTTGGACGGCGAATCTGGGATTGCGAATCCTGCTTGGGCAGATGATCGGCGAAGGGAATTTGCCGTTGTGGAATCCGTACATCTTTGCCGGGATGCCGTTTCTGGCGACGGTGTATCCGGGCGTGTTGTATTTGCCGAACTGGATTTTCGCCGTTTTGTCGCCGCTGGCTGCGATGAACACGGTTGTGATTACGACGTTTCATCTGGCAGCAATCGGAGCTTACCTGTATGCGCGGGTCATCGGTTGTCGCCGCGAAGCCGCGCTGGTCAGCGGAATCGCTTTTGGGCTTGGCGGGTATCTGGTCGCGCATCTGGGACAGACTTCGCACATTGCCGCAGCGGCGTGGTTGCCGTGGGTGGTGCTGGCGGTTGAAAAGCTTTATCAACGATTGACATGGCGATGGGTGACGATTGGTTCGATCATCATCGCTGTGCAGCTTTTCGCCGGAGTCCCGCAGATGAACTTTTATACCGCTCAGGTTTGGGCTGGTTATGTTTTGTTTGCGGCTTTTGTGCGGGCGGAAAAAGATCGTCGCCGGCAGTTTCTGACCAGGTCGGGGGCGATGGCGGTTTGCGGCTTGTTGTTGTCGTGCGTGCAATTGTTTTCGTTGCGCGAACTGTTGCCGAACAGTGCGCGCGGAGGAATTGATTACGATTTCTTCGCTTCGTTTTCGTTGCCGCCAGGGCAATCGCTGAATCTGATCTTTCCGTACTTTTTCGGCGGAGCGTTGAAGCTGCCTTACAAAATGCATTACTGGGGAGTGGAAGGCACAGCCGAAATGTTTGGCTACGCTGGTTTGTTGACGCTGTTGTTTGCCGCAATTGCGGTTTTCAAAATGCGAGGCGACAAGCTGATCCGGTTCTGGGCGCTGGCGGCGGTGCTGGCCTTGTTGCTGGCCTTCGGCGGGTTTCTGCCTTTTGGCATTCACAAACTGATTTTTCAGATTCCAGTCTTCAATTTGTTTCGCGTGGCTGCGCGCAATCTGTTGATAGTCAATCTGGCGTTGGCAGTGCTGGCCGGTTTGGGGGTCAACAAACTGTCAGAGTTGAGCGCGGCAGAATCCATGAAGTTATGGCGAAAAGGCGCTGCGGCGTTGGCGATAGTTGTCGGCGTGACGCTGATTGCTTACCGCTGGTTCGGCGCGCGGCTGAGTTCAAAAACTCCGCCGCCTGATGCCAATTTGCTGACCAATGCTGAAGCTGTCATTCCATTGTCGTTGTTCGTTGTTGTCGTTGCGATTTCGTGGTTTTACGCGCGCAGGCAATCGGCGTCGGCTGGGTTGTTGTTGGTTGCTGTGCTGGCGATTGATCTGGCGTCGTTCGGGCAGTTTTACGAGTGGAAAATTTTTAAGCCCGTACTGGCCGAACACTTAATTGATCCTCCGGCGGTGAAGCTGATCAAATCGCGTGAAAGCGATTTCAATTCGTTTCGTGTGGCGACTGAATCTCAGTGGGGATTCGGCGAAAACTTCAGCCAGTTGAATCAGCCGAATCTTTCAATTGCCCGTGGTCTGCAAAGCATCAACGGTTACGACATGCTGCGGCTGGACAGGATGTCAGCCGTGGCCGGAGGCATGTCACCTGAAGGATGGATAGCCGACAGTCGTTCATTTGATTTGCCGCATCAGGGTTTCAACCTGCTGAACGTCAAATACGTTTTGCGTGAAAGAGCCGTTGACCCCGAAGACTGGTACATCATCGAACACAACGGAGTGCAGTTTCTGAACGCTCCAATTGATTTGGAGTTGAAAGCTGGCAAACAGGCACACACGCAAATTGCGGCTGGCGCAACGGCTTCAAGCCTGTTTTTGATTACGACGATGACAGGTTCGGCGCACGTCCCAGACGGTCAGGTGGTGGCGCGAATCAAGCTGCACACGGCGGATGGCCGTGTCTTTGAACGCGAAATTCAGGCCGGGCGCGACACGGCGGAATGGGCTTATGATCGCCCGGATGTGGCGGCGGCAATCAAACATCGCCGTCCGGCTGTGGCTGAAAGCTGGCCGGGAGATGGCTTTCAAGCGCATCGTTATTTGTCGCGCTTTGATTTCGACCGCTCCGAAATTGAGCAGATCGAATTCAATTACGAACCAACTGATGAAACTTCATTGATTGTCGTTCGCGCCTCGCTGCTGGATGGCCAAACCGAGGAATCCGCAGCCATTGATGGTGTTAGTTTTCTGCCCGAACGCTGGCGCAAGCTGGGCCAGTTCGACAAAGTCGAAGTTTATGAAAACCTGAAAGCGATGCCTCGCGCGTGGTTCGTCAAACGACTGGAAGTCGAATTGAGCAAAGACGTTCTGGAAACAATCAAAACCGGCAAGCTAACTGATGGAAGGGAATTCAACCCGGCTGAAATGGCTTTGTTGGAGAAAGAAGATTTCGGCAATCGTCCTGTGACGCTGCCTGAAATTGGAGACTCGGCCAACTCCGAAGTCAAAGTCACGAAATACGAACCCAACTGCATCGAACTGGCGACGCGCAATGCTCAGCCCGGCTTTCTGGTTTTGAGTGAGATTTACTATCGCGGTTGGGAAGCGTGGATGGATGGTCGGCGAGTGCCGGTTGAAAAGGTCAATTATACTTTGCGCGGGTTGGCGGTTCCGGCGGGAGATCACCGGATCGAATTCGTCTTTCGCGCGCATAGCTTCCGCAACGGCGCTGCGTGGTCGGCGTTGGGAATTGTGCTGCTGATCGTCGGCGGAATCTTTAGCAGTCGGCGGCGTAAGGTTGATGCGGTACCGCGCGCGTAAGCAAGCGGTTGTATGCTAAGCCTGCCGCTTGCTTACGCCCGCGGTACCGTACCGGCACTCAAACTGCACCGGCGCTCGAATTCCTCCGAGCGCGAAACCAAAGCCATCCAATCAGCCCCAGCGTCAGCAGAGAAATGATCGCGCCGTTTCTGGCCTGTGGCGCGCGATAACTCATTTCAACCGTGTGTTTTCCAGCCGGAACCACGACACCTCTCAACAGAAAATCAGTTTGATGAATTGGCGTCTTCACTCCGTCCAAAGTCGCCACCCAGCCGGGATAATGACGTTCACTGACCACCAGCACAGCCGGTTTGTCGGCGTTGGTTTCGATTACCAGCCGACTTGCTTCGTAACTGACAAAGCGAGCGTAAGCATCCGGCGCAAGCTCTCCGCCAGAAAGTTTCGGCAACTTGGCGGGTTCGATTTCTATCAACGCGGTTCGGCCAGGATCAAACGGCGCGACGATTTGAGTTTTCGGATCGGGAAGGCCTCGAATTCGCAGCCAGATTTGCGTGGCGTCCAGAGCTTCGGCTTCAGTCGCCAGCCAGATTCTCGGCAATGCGCGTTTGTTGCGGGCGACCATCACGCCGTCTTTTTTGTACTCGGTTTCCCAGCGGTCAGTGTCGAAATGGTGCAAGGTTTGCGAAGCCGAGGTTTGCGAATCAATCAGAGTCGCATTCCATACGGCAACGTCTGCATCTTTCACCAGCTTCGTCATTTCGACTCTGGCGATGTTTAGCCGAGCCTCCAGCGAAAACCGCTTCAGAAAACGCAGCGCGGAAAAACTGTTTTGAGCGTCAGCCGGTTGGCTGTCGAAGACTGTCGCCAAGCTGTGTTTGATCTTGGCTTTAACGTCGGGACGCTCGTGTGCCCATTCCGAAGTGTCGCTGCCCGCCAGCAATTCGCGTTCGATGATCTGGCCGTCGGTGGTGCGAATGGTGATGCGGGCGACGGCGGTTTGGTCAGGGATGTGTATAGACCGCGACATTGCGGTGACGACGGCCAGTTGGTCTGCCATGAAGTTTTCAACCGGCATGACGGTTGGCGAATCGGAATCGAGTTCGGCAACGATGACCGAGCCGTCATAAATCAGACCGTCTTTTTCTTTCCTCGAAGGATGGTTGTAGCCGAAATTGTCGAATGAAATAACGTGGGTCGTGTTCAGCAAATCCAGCACGTGCGAGCGTGATTCAAACAATGATGGATCGGCTTCCAGGTTCGGTCCGCGATTAACCGTGTCCCAGGCTTTGCTGTTCAGCGCACGGCTGTAACGTTCAGGCATCAGCGGTTCAAAACCGGCTACGTTGTGCAAACCGGCAAGCGCGGTCTGGTTAGGCAAATCGAAGCGCGGTTCCTGGCGCATCTCGTCGCCTTCCATTGTGACTTGAGAATAGACGCGATTCTGTGCCGCCTGATTTTGCTGAACCTGTTTGGTCGTCGGCGAAAAATGGCTCAGGCGTTCAACCGGCGAGCTGTAAGGCGGAGTCAGGTATTCAAGAAAGTTGAACGGCTCAACGAAACAAATCAATGCCACGGTCAGCATCAACAGCTTTTCCCGCCAAGCCTGATTGCCGATTTGCCAGATTGCCAAAACCGAAAAAACTGTTGCAGCTACAAACGCCAGCTTCCAGCCGATATATGGATAACTCATGGCTTCAAGTTTTGGATCCGCCGTCGGGAGCAACGACCCGGTGGCGTGATGCCAGGCTGCTCCAATCGCCAGGCTTACGGCTAATCCCAAAACCGCAAAGACAACTGATGAATGACGGAAAAGCGCAAAAGTCTTCGTGTTTTCTTCGTGTGTCTTCGTGGGAGAAAAAAGTTTCTTTGACAGCCAGCTTTCGGCAATGTCCCAGCCGTAAGCTGCCAAAATGCTGGCGGCCAGTGTCCATTCAAAAACATGGCGCGAAGGCACTCGGAACAAGTTGAGCAAAGGAATCTTGAACGCCAGTTCGTAAACAGGAGTATTCGGCCCGCACATCAGAATCCACGCGACGATTGCGACCGCCAGCCAGAAAAAGATTCGCAACTCGCGTTGTCTTTTTCGCAGCGTCGTCACAACGGCGATAAGAGCCAGCAGCACAACCAGCGGAGGTACATAAGCCGTCACGTCGCCTTTGATGTGAAATGGATCGAGCCACGATTTCCAGGCCATCGAAAAGTGAAACGCGCCATCGCTGAACTGTTCGTAACTCAAGCCGGAACGCACGCTCAGCCGTTGCGCTTGTCGCGATTCCAGAATCTGAAACGCTGCAACGCCTGCTGCCAGCAACATTCCGGTCACTATCGTTGCCAAAGGTCGCCAGCGCGCGAAAGTTCTGAAGCTCGGCACGGCTTGGCTGACATCCGTTGGCCAGACAACCACGATGAAAACTGCATAAGTGACAGCCAGCAATCCGGTGTAAACAAAACCTTGCCCGATACCACTCAGCACGGACATTGAATAAGCGCCAGCCGCCAACAAAACACATCTGGCAAAATCGGTTCTGTTCTTCTTCGCGTCTTCTTCGTGTGCCTTCGTGGGTGAAATTCTTGAACGTTCGATGGCAATCAGCAGCAGCGGAGCCCACATCATGGCGTTCGGCAACATGCCGTTCAGACCAATGCCGCTGACCATCAATCCACCGTATGCAAAGCTCAAACCGCCGAGCAAAGAAGCGACACGGCTGCGGCCAACTTCGCGTAGATAGGCATAAGTGAAAATCGGAGAGAGCAGATAAGGCGCAAGGATGACAACGTGTTCGGCCCAATGGCCAGGCAGAAACAGATAACCCCAGGTCAGCGGATAACCCAAGCCGAGTTGAGCCATTGAAAGCAGCGGGTAGCCGGAAAACAGAAACGGAGTCCATAGCGGCAACTGGCCATGACGAATCATTTCCCAGGCGATGGTGCGCATCGGCCAGGTGTAAACCAGTTGATCTCCGGCCAGAAAAAAACGCCCGCCGAAAATTACTCGCCAGAAGAAAAACAAAAAGAACGCGGCACTGACTGCCACAACAGTCAGGCCGCGTTTGTGTTGATTCCACCAGTCTAGGCTCATTGTCTAAAAGTCCAGTCGGACGAAAGCTCCAACAACATGCAGAAACCCCGGTTTCGAGCGCGCATCCCATTGCCTCATGTAAAAACTGTCCAGAGTGAAGTGTTTGACGATTGGGACTCGTGCGCCGATGTAAAACTGGCTTCGAGTCCAATTGTCATAACGTGAGTCGTATTGTGATTCGCCGGAAATATAAGGGGTGATCTTGTGTTCTCCAATGTTGATTGGTCGTTCGAATTGCACCCGGTTGCGGTAACGCCACGAAATTTTGTCGTTGATGTCGCGCCATTCAATTCGATTGCGATCGGAAATTTGAATGCCGAATTTCAACGGTATTCGTGGTGTCAGATCGGCAAATACGCGATGTTCGGTTGATTGTTTGTTCGGCGTAGGCTCATTGTTGACGTAACGGTACTGGGCAGTGCCGGTCAGGTATTTGTTGAATTTTCGGTTAATCCCAACTCCTACCTGATGGCTGACCGTTGCGGAATCGTCTCTGCCAAAACGAATTGTGCCGAACAGGAGCAAGCTGTATTTATCATCCAGCTTAATGGTGGCAGTCACATCCGGCCAAATTTGCGAATCTTTGCGCGGATCATCAGCCTTTTGCGCCAGCGCCGGGAAACTTAAACAAGCCAGTAAAATTGCTAAAAGGGGTGTTTGTCGGTGGGACCTCAAATCAGATTTTCCTGTGTCTCGAAAATTTGTCTTTTGCCAAAGGACTACCAAAGCTACGCCAAAGGCGCAGCACTCCAAATTCGGCGAAGGAAATTGACAATATGAAAAGCGTCAACGTATTTGAATGGCGCTCTGCCAATCGTGTAATGCCCGCAATTCAGGTATTTGATTTCCGCAGGCACACCGTGGCGGCGGCAATCTTCCAGAAAAATTTCCGACAGGTCGGGCAGAAACGTCAGGTCGTATTTGTTTGAAATGCACAGAGCCGGTCGTCTGACTTCGGCCAGTTTATGCGCGTAAGCCGACGGGCTGATTACTTTCCAAACTTCGCGGATTTCTTCGGCGGTCAGTTCAGTTTCCAAAGCGCGGCGGATGTGCGAAGTCGTCAAGGCTCGCCAAACCACATCGCCGAACCAACTGGAAACCATGTTGAAAACTCCGGCTTGCAATCGCGGGTCGTGAATGAATGCCAGCCAGGAAACACACGAACCTATGCTGGTTCCAACCAGCCCAACCTGTTTGTAACCTTGAGCGAAAAGCCAATCGGCGGCTCGGCGAATGTCCAGTACAGACTGGCGAACTGATTGGATCGTGCGACCGATGTTGCCGCTGACCATATAATCGGCTCTGGTGAACCCGTCCGGCATTCGTCTGTCGTGATAAGGCAGGCTCATTCTCAAGGCCGAAATACCGAAACGATTCATCAACCCGCAAAGCGCAATGTGAGAATCCGACTGCCCGTTCCACTGTGGAGAGACGATTACCGCTTTGTCCCCGGTCACAGGAAAGAATCGCGCCTGAACTGTGTTGTTGTTTTTGTAAGGCGTAACCAGGCTGCTGGGGAAACGAAGCCAGAAACCGTCGAAGTCGAAATCTTTCGCCTGGCTGGGCGTTGGAGTGAAAAAGGCGTCACTGTCAGCCACATGTTTGGTGTTGTATCGCCGGATAAGTTCAAGCGGATCAAGCGTCGGCGCAGTGCACGTAGCGGTAGTGATCCGGTTGCTTCCGGCGGTTGCCGCCTGGGAAATCAATTGGTTTTCGTCGGCATCGGCCAGGAATTCCAGTCCCCACTCGAACGGGAGCGTCTGACGCAATCCCATATCGCGCGCGTGCAGGCGTTTTTCCAGATGGTGCATTAGTGGTCGGAGCATAAAAAAAGAACGCGCAGTATGTCACACCGGGTTGGACTGCAAAAGTTTGCTTGCCCGCACCAAAACGTCGCTGACAGAAATGCGAGTCATGCAGCGATGGTCAATCGGGCAGTCACGAAGCATGCAACGGGCGCATTCGATATTGTCAGCGCGGATCAATTCGGATCGGCAACCGGTTGGCGAAGTTTCAAACTCGTTGGTCGGCCCAAAGATCGTCAGTGTTGGTGTGCCAAGCGCCGCCGCCAGATGAGCCGGGCCGGTGTCGTTGCTGACCAGCAAATCGCATTCAGCCAGCAAACCGATCAATTCGGTCATGCTGGTTTTGCCTGCCAGATTGACGATGCCTGTTCGTTTGGTTCGGAAAACGACCCGCTCGGCGTGATCCAGTTCGGCGGCGGCTCCAATCAAAACTATTTGTGCATTCAGCTCTTCATTCAATCGGTCTGCTAGTTCGGCAAAATGAATTGGAGGCCAGCATTTTGCGCGGCTGTTGGTCGCTCCGGTGTTAAGTGCAACCAGCACGTGTCTTTCTGTAATGCCGAATTCCAACAACATGTTTTTGGCAGCCTGACGCTGAGCCTGTGTCGCCTGCAGAGTCGGCAAAGGTTTTTCAATCGTTGGTTTGAAGTTTGCGCCCAAACAAACCCGTTCGCATTCGGCAACAATGTCCAGATAATCTTCGACTTGATGGCGGTTGCGATGCTGTTCACCCCGGACCAGCTTATGCGTCAGTAACAAGTTTCTTCCTTGTTCGGCAAAACCGATTCGCTGTTTTGCGCCGCCGAGTCTGGCAAGCAGCGCGGCTTCAAAAGCGTTTTGAAACAGCAGGGCGACGTCAAACCGCCGTTTGCGAATTTGTCGAACCGCATCGAAGAAAGCTTTCACTCCGCCTTCACTGCGGCGGTATTCGATGACTTCGTTGACCAGCGGAGAGTCTTGAAACAACTCTGCAGTCAACGGATTCGCCAGCAACGCAATGTGAGCATCTGGAAACGAAGCTCGCAACCGCTCCATGGCCGGAGTTGTCATGACGGCATCACCCAGCCAGTTCGTTCCTCGGATCAGTATGTGTTCAGTTTTCATTGAGTAAGTTGCAACAGAATCGCTTCGGCGATTTCTTCAGGTGCTTGGTTCGGGTTAATGGCGATTCGCAGTCTGGCCTGCCTATAAAGCGGCAGTCGCTGTTCGTATCTGTCGCGTGCGGTTTCTTCCGTCGCGGCCAGCGGGCGAACAACTGTGTCTTGCTTTATTCTTTGCCAGCAAAGTTCAAATGGAGCATCCAACCAGACCATTACCCCGGCTTGCGCCATCACTTCGCGGTTTTCGGCGCGAGCGATTGCTCCGCCGCCAGGAGATATGACTGATGAACTTTTTGCTTCCTGGCGCAACATTTCAGTTTCAAGTTGCCGAAATCGCTCTTCGCCATCGCGGGTTACAATTTCGGCAATCGAACAACCGGCTTGCGCCACAATCAGTTCGTCCAAATCAACAAAACGACGGTCGAGCCTGCCTGCAAGAGCCGCTCCAACCGTCGTTTTACCGCTGGCCATAAAACCAACCAGGAAAATTGCAGATTGCGGATTGCGGATTGCGGATTTCATCAGTAAATGGTCTTACGCAATCTTTAATGCAAAGTCGCAAAGAAGCCGAAGCGCAAAGATGTTTTTGCAGAATATCGTCAGAGACTGACCAACAGTTTTGACCAGATTGTTTTTTTGCGTCTTTGCCACTTTGCGCCTTTGCGTTGAATGGAATTACTTCAGAGCCTTTTCGATTTCCGCGACCAGCACGTCGCGGTCAATGATGCCCATCCGGTGAAACGTCATCTTGCCTGTTTTGTCGTAAACAAAAGTCGCGGGCAGAGTTCCAGGCCAGTCTTTGAAAACAACGTCAATCATTTCCTGCGGGTCGTCTGTGTCCTGAATGAACTGGTCGGCTTTGGATTTTTGCTCTTTCAGGAAAGCGACGGCTTTTTTCAGGTCTGACATATCGTCCGCCGTGATGTGAACGAAGCGCACGCCTTTCGTTTTGTATTCGTCTGTGAGTTTGACGAATTCAGGGAACTCCGCCACGCACGGCCCGCACCACGTAGCCCAAAAGTTCACCACAACGACCTTGCCCGCCGAAGCTTTAATCATTCCGGCATAAGCCGCCGGTTTCAGCGGCAACACTTTCGGCCCTGCGGCAACAGGCGTTGCCGGTTTTGGCGAGGCCGGTTTCCCTGTGGCCGGTTTGCCCGCGACAGGTTTCGCGGTCTTGCTCTGAGCCAGATTCTGAACTCTTTGAATGACGCAACCCATTGCCTGAGTGTCCGCAATTGTCACCGATTTGCCAGAGAGCAATTCATCCAGAGCCGTTCGCAAATCGTTCTGTTTAACC
>JAGNMH010000814.1 GCA_017991275.1 Acidobacteriota bacterium | reverse complement strand
CATCCTGAACACTTTCCTGCGCGGCAACCGCGACCTGAATGTTCGCCAGGGTGATTCGTCCATTCTGCAAGCGCTGAATATGATGAACAATGACTTTATCAGCCGTCGCACTCGTTATGTCGCAAATAACTCGGCAACTGACGCAGGCAATAACTCAGATGGCTACATCGCTCCGATTCCTGGTTACAACACCGAGAAGATTCTTTCGACGGTCAAACGTCTGGTGGAAACTCCGGGGCTGACCAACGATCAGATCGTCACCGAGCTTTACCTGCGTACGCTGTCGCGCAGCCCACGGGCGAGTGAAATGACTAAGGTTTTGACCTACTTCACACCTACCGGGAACCAAACTGCGGCTCAAGCGAGGCAAGCCGCTATCGAAAGCCTGCAATGGGTGCTTCTGAACAAAGTGGATTTCCTGTTCAATTACTAAGCTGGCCAACACGGCTGATATAGGAGACAAAATGAAAGATCATCTTCAACCTGATCATTCTTGCGATACTTGCAAACCGTTGCGGCCAGCCAATTCCGGACTCTTTGGAGGGCCGGTCTTGGGTCGTCGCGAATTTTTCCAAATTGCCGGTACAGGCGTCGTTGGCTCTTTCGTCGTTCCGATGTTTGCGAAAGAAGCGAAAGCCGCCGATGTGACCGCCGGGCAAATTTACGGGCGAGCGCGCAACCTGATTTACGTTCATATGCAGGGAGCGCCCAGCCACGTTGACACTTTCGACTTGAAAGTCGGTTCGTGGACTCCCGCAGACTTTGCGCCGGAAATGATTAACGATGTACTGTTTCCAAAAGGGCTGCTGCCGACCATCGCCACTCAGATGCAGCACATCGCCATTATCCGCAGCGTCCGCGCTCCGGCTCTGGTGCATGGACTGCAGCAGATTTGGACGCAGATTGCTCGCAACCCGACCTCGCTGATGGGCAAAATCGCGCCCAACATAGGAGCGGTAGTGGCGCGCGAGTTCGAATCTCAGCGAACGCCAAATCAAAAACTGCCCGGCTTTGTTTCGATTAACGGTGGCAACGTGACAGGTTCAGGGTATTTCAGCGCCCGTTACACTCCGTTTGCAGCTACAGGATCAACGAATGGTTTGGGCAACCTGACCAATTTTGCCGGTACGACGGGGCCGATGAACTTCGAACAACGCTATCAGATGCTGCAAGCGTTGGATGCTGAAAATCGTGTTAATTCTCCATTGGGCGATCCGGTGGTGGATATGGACAGTTTTTACCAACAGAGCAAAGCCATGATGTACAACCCGGAAGTTGACGCAGTTTTCAGGCTGGTGGCGGCGGATACGCAACGTTACGGCGTCAACAATGCACAAACCGGGTTTGGCAATGCGTGTTTGACTGCGCGCAATCTGATCAAATCCAACCTGGGCACACGCGCTGTACATATCAGCATCGGCGGGTGGGACAATCACACCAACATTTATCAAGCGAATGGCGGAATTTATCCGTCGGCTCGCCAGTTCGATAAAGGTTTGGGTGAGTTGTTAAGAGACCTCTCCTCCACGCCAGGAGTCAACGGCGGCACATTGCTGGATGAAACCTTGGTCGTTTGGATGGGAGAATTTGGTCGAACTGTCAGAACGGCCAACGGCGGAACAACTCCCGGTTTGAATAGCGGTGGAGGTCGAGACCACTTCTTCCAACAGTTTGCCTGTTTTGCGGGCGGCGGAGTCAGTGGCGGTCGAACCATAGGTTCAACAACCAGTGACGGTTTTGCTGTTCAAGATCCAGGCTGGTCTGAGGGGCGTCCGGTAGTCAACGAAGACATTGCCGCGACGATCTATTCCGGCTTAGGAATTGATTACACCAAGACGCTGCATGACGATCCGTTTCAGCGCGGCTTCGAATACGTCCCGTTCGCTTCGCAAGGAGCCTGGAAACCCGTCAAGGAAGTTTTCCAGCGCAGCGCAGCGCCGGAACGTCCAAAGATAAATCCACGCAAACGCTAAAACCCGGCGGAATAGATCACTGCCAAGAACAAAGCCGCTCACGTGAAGTTTTCGCGTGAGCGGCTTTTCTTTTAAGGTCCGACAAACTTCAGTTTGTCGAGGTTTCGGCCAGACGGCCTGTCGAGTAAATCGCGACAAACTGAAGTTTGTCGGGCGTTTCTCGCCCTTTTATCCTGCGTATGAGTGCAATCCCGGCAGGATGTAACTCACTCCCAAATAGGTGAAAATCACCAGCAGGAATCCGACCAACGCGAAGTAAACGCTTCGACGTCCGGTCCAACCGTGGGACATACGCGAATGCAGATAACCGCCGTAAGCAAACCAGGCGACCAACGCGCCGGTTTCTTTGGCGTCCCATCCCCAATAACGTCCCCATGATTCGTTTGCCCAGACTGCTCCGGTGACCAACAGGATGGCCAGACCGGCAAAAGCCACTCCGACCAGTTTGTAAATCAGGCTGTCAATGCGCTCCAGAGGCGGCAAACTCTGGCGGATTTTCTCCGTGCGGAAGCTGAACAGCGCAATGAAACAAAGCACAACCAGCAAAGAAATCATCGCCGCAATTTCAACCGGATTGCCTTTCAGGCTCAGGATCATTCCATCACGATTCGCTGCCAGCCAGTTGCCGCCGATTGAAACAATGTCGTCAACCGACTTGCCAGCAGATTCTTTGCCAAGCAAGGTTTTGCCGATCAGATGCGCTTGGTCGTTTCCAACCAGCGACCCAACAAATCCCATCGCCTTGATCTGGTAAAAAGTCAGGCCGATGGCGACAGCCTGGGCGACAATAGAGCCTCGCAGCATCAAA
>JAGNMH010000122.1 GCA_017991275.1 Acidobacteriota bacterium | reverse complement strand
CGCAGCCCGCGGATCGAATCCTGAAAACCTTTATCCGTGGGGGCCGAAATGGTTGGACGGCGCTGCCAATGCGACCAAAGATGCTGGCGGAGCTTCTCAACTGATGCCTGTCGGCCAATTCGCCAGCGGAGCCAGCCAGTTTGGCGTTTTGGATATGATCGGTAATGCCTGGGAATGGACTGCCAGCGATTACAAAGAATATCCCGGGGGCAAAGCCGTACCGCCCGTGGCTGGGTATAAAAACCTGAAAGTAATTCGCGGAGGTTCATTCGATACAATTTTTTCTGATGCAACTGCTACGCTCAGAACCGGCTGGCCTGCCAGCCGCAACGATTGGCCGAAAGGTGTAGCCCCGGATTATTCAAAAACCGGTTTTCGTCTTGCTCAGGATGCAAACTGACGCGACTGATTCAACCGGAAAAGTTCTTGTAAGGATTTAGAGCTATGAAGAGTCAACTGAAGTTTTTGTCTGTTGCCATTGCGGCGTTGATTCTATTTACGTTGTTCAGCGCCGATCTAAAAGTTTACGCGCAAAGCGGAAGTGGCGAATTGCCAGGCGCTAAACCCGCGCCAACTCCGAAAGGTGGGGCGAAAACCACTGGCAAGCCTGCTGCTCCGGTGACGCCGACTTTGGCTTTCGATCAAGAATCGAAGGGCAAGCTTGATCCCCGCGGGTCTGAAAAAGAAGGCGGCAATCTGGTCGAAGATCACATTCTGAACGCGAAGAGCGAAGACTTGCTCACTTTTCAGCTTCAAAGCGCGGAAACGAATCTTAGTCTGCAAATACGCGACAAAGACAAAAACGAAATTGCCGTGACCAGGGATTCGACTACCGGGGATTTCAAAATAAATACTCCGAACGGCGGTTTGCCAGCAGACGGCGAATACAGAGTTCGTGTCGTGGGTGCAGCCGGCAAAACGGCAATTCCGTTTTCACTGAAAGTCGTGCGCGTCGGTTTAACTCCGAATGTTTACAACGAACGCTTCAACCAGATTGTCATCAATTACCGTGAAAGCGACCCGGCTTCGGTGGATGAAACCATGGCCAAGCTTGAAGAACTGACGAAAGACGACAGCAATAAACCCGGCGCGTTTGAATTGCTTGGCATCATTTACCTGTATAACAAACCGGACATTGCCAAAGCCGAACAGTCCATGGATCAGGCCATCAAATTGAATGGCGCTGCGGTCGTCAAAATTACTTACGACGGACAGTGGCGGCGAATGGCTAAGCTGAGAACCGGCAAGTTCGGTTGGCAGGACGCCAGGACAGGATGGTTGCGTATTCGCCCTGGCCAAGTGGATTTGACTGACCTATCAAATAAGATTTTGGTCTCAGTTATTGGCGCGCAAATTACGGAACTGTCGAAAATCCTGACCGCCAGCAGCAACCTGATTACAGTCAGTGGCGAACGCCGCCAATTCGTTTTCGAACCCGGCAGCGGTAAGCAGGAAGAAGCTGATCTGGTAATCAAACTAATTCAAACTCACGTAATGAAAAGGACAAATTAGGTGATAGGTGGCAGGTGATAGGTTGTGGATAACTCATAGGTTTGACCGCCAACCACCAACCGCCGACAACCGACCACCGATTATGAATTTATGGGGAGGCCGGTTTACCGGCGAAACCGACCGACACTTTGCGGCCTTCAATGCCAGTTTTCGCTTTGACCGCCGACTTATCTTTGCCGACTTGCAAGCCTGTGCAGTCCATGCAGAAGCTCTGGGGCGAGCAGGCGTTTTGCCAGGCTCAGACGTTGAAGCCATTACTCAGGGATTGCAGAAGATCGCTGAGTTGATTGCCGATCCTGTTTTCCTTGATCGCGCCGACTTTGCCGCGACTGAGGATGTGCATAGCTTCATCGAATCGCGACTGGTTGAACTGATTGGACAGGTTGGTTACAAGCTGCACACGGGACGCAGTCGCAACGATCAAGTCGCCGTCGCCACTCGATTGTTTCTTCGGGGCGAGATTGAACGCCTGGACGAGGTTATACGCGATACTCAACTGGCGTTGATCGAACTGGCCGAAAAATACTCAGAAGACCCTTTGCCCGGTTACACTCACCTGCAAAAAGCCCAACCTGTTCTGTTTGCGCATTACCTGCTGGCTTATTACCAAATGTTGTCGCGTGACCGGGCCAGGCTCAGCGATGTCAAAAAGCGGGTAAATGTTTTGCCACTGGGTTCGGGCGCTCTGGCTGGTACTAACTTCCCGGTTGATCGCGAATGGATGGCGGCGGAACTTGGTTTTGATTCAGTGACCCGAAACAGCCTGGACGCTGTCAGCGACCGCGATTACATCATTGAATTCGTTGGCTTTGCGGCGACGATGATGATGCATCTGTCCCGGTTGGCCGAAGATTTGATTATTTACTCGACCCAGGAATTCGGCTTTATCAAACTCGGCGATGCAATTTCTACCGGCAGCAGCCTCATGCCTCAAAAGAAAAACCCCGATTCACTGGAACTGATTCGCGGGAAATCGGCGCGCGTCTTTGGCCATCAGATGGCCATGCTGACAATGACCAAAGGTTTGCCGCTGGCTTACAACAAAGACTTACAGGAAGACAAAGAAACTCTTTTCGACACGATTGACACCTTGTCCGACAGCTTGCATGTGACTGCCACCGTGCTGCGCAACATTGAACTTAACCGCGAACGTGCTCGCGCAGCGGCCATTCGTGATTACACAAATGCAACCGACCTGGCAGATTACTTGGTCCGTAAAGGCCTGGAGTTCCGCAAAGCCCATGAAGTCATAGGGCGCATAGTAGTTTTTGCAATTGAACAGGGCAGGGAACTTGGCGAATTGACATTGGCTGAATGCCAGCAGTTTTCGCCGCTATTCGAAAATGATTTATTCGAAGCAATCTCACTTCAAAGCTCATTGGCTGGGAAAAAGCAAACTGGCGGAACAGCACCGGAGCAAGTTAGTAAAGAGTTGCTGCGAGCAAAAACTGAATTGGGTATTTAGGAGTGTAAAACTTACCTTGGAAATTCATAGAGCCGACCGGAAGCTTAGGAACTGTCTCGGTCGGCTCGAAAACTGCTGATGTCCTCACCCCATCAACAGTCAGATTGTGCATACTTTTGCCACATGGTGTTTTGACTGTCAAGTATAAAATTAGAAAACTTGATACACCTTGCCGGTAGCGATCGTGTAATAAATACGGTTTGACGAAGGTGGTAGCCTTGTGTAAGATTCGCCTCGTTTGATCAGAGGATTTCTGTATTCTTTTCAATGCTGGTCAATAACTGAAAGCTTTTCCTCCATTGCCTCCATCGCTTTCGGACTAGCGCCAAGATTTAGCCGACTTAGCTCAGTTGGTAGAGCGACTGATTCGTAATCAGTAGGTCACCAGTTCAACTCTGGTAGTCGGCTCCACTTACTTTATAGCAAATGCTGCCCCCCAAAAGGCGAATAAGCCAATCCAGTAAGCCCGGTGCTCTCCTGCTAATGACAACTCACACAGCTACACACAATCAAACAAGCAGGTTGATCTGCGTTGATCGCTGACAATGACCATTACTGTTCTCTCGTGCTGCCCTAATAAACTAAAAGGAGTTGTTGAATTATGTCTTTATTGAGGGGATACCTTCGACTTTCGCTCACTCGTTTAACTAAACAATCAAAATTCGCCACTTTAACCATTGGGCTGGGCTTCCTGGCTTTCTTATTCTTATTGGCGCAAATGGGCGAGTTGGGTTTTGCTGCAAAACGATCTTTGGCAAATACCAAAGATTCACCAGTCAACAAACCGGACGCCGCCGCGTCTTTAGAAAGAACTGTTGGAAGAGCAGGTTCATCCACGACTCCAACCACCAATCTGGAACCTTTGCAGACTTGCACAGTCAATTGTGGCGCGACAGTTCCCGCCACTGGTGGAGCCAACGCGGCGATAAATTTTGCCGCCACGGCAACGACCAACGGCTGTTCGACACAGCCGACCTTCGAATGGAATTTTGGCGACGGCACCGCGCGCTCGACTCAGCAAAACACGACTCACCAGTATTCGGCTGCCGGGACTTATAATTGGTCATTAACCACAAGTGTCAGCACTGGCTCCACGATGATTGATACCGTCGCCGGAGGTCTTGGCGAAGGCAACATTGCCACGCAATCACCTTTTGGTGTTTTGGTTGCGGCGGCACGTGATCCGCAGAACCGAGGGTTGTATGTTGTTGATGTCATCGGTGGCAACGCATTGATTAGATTCATTAACACCAGCGCTTCGGCAGTGACAATTGCAGGGAAATCCATTGCGCCCGGAACGGTTAGGGCAATTGCCGGCGGAGGTTCTGAACTTGGCGTGGGGATTTTGGGAACAAGAGCCGATCTGGGCGCCGTCACAGGTTTAGACGTCAGCCCTGACGGAAACCTGCTTTACTTTAGTGGACAGATAGATCAGCAGGTTCGCGCGCTCAACGTTTCCGCCAATGCGATAACGGTTGCTGGAGTTTCTGTTGCTTCCGGCAACATTGGCTTATTGGCCTCTGGGTTTGGTGAGGGGTTGAGTGGGATAGTCGTTCACCCGACAACTGGTGAAGTTTATGCCGCTGATGCGACTCCGGGGGTAAACAAGATTTTCAAAATTTCGACGGCTGGAGTGGTTACGCCGTTTGCAGGCAATAGCGCTGCCACCAAAGATAGCGATGCTTTCCAGGGCGGTCAGGCGTTGAATATCCCTTTGTTGCAACCACGCGGAGTGGAGCTGGATAGTTCCAACCGACTTGTCATCGCCGACACCGGTCACGGACGGATCATTCGAGTTGAAACCAATGGTGCAGCAAATCTGGTCAGCCAGTTTACGATTGCCGACGGACTTCCAAATCCATATCCGGTTGGTTTGAGCGTGCAAGGCAGCAACATATACGTTGTGCTTGGCAATGAGCAGACCGTGGTTCGATTGAATGGTGGAGCGCCTGTGGTAGTGGCGGGGCAAACCGGCCAATCTTGCGATTATTCGGTTTCGAGTTGTGGTGATGGTGGAACAGCCACAAACGCTCTTTTCGGTTTTTCAGGCAGCACCGGGAACCCACCGCTGGCCGGAATTGCCAGCGACAGTACAGGCGTTTTCATTTTGGATCAGGGGTTGACCGGAAGAGGCCGTATCAGATTTCTAAACACCTCAGGTAACGGAGTGACTGTCGCAGGCGTAACCGTATTGCCTAACGCAGTTGATCGCATTGGTGGAAACGGCTTGTCCAGTCCTTACGATGGTGGATTGGCAACCAGCGCGACTTTCAATGCTCCGGTTGGAGTAGCTGTGGATGCCAACGGCAATTTGTGGATTGCCGATCAGATCAGCGCGCGCTTGCGCTTCGTCAACCGTGGCGCTACCTCGACCAAGATTTTTGCCGGAACCGTTTCAGAGCAAACAGTTGCTCCCGGAGGAATTGTCACTGTCAATAAAAACGTAGGTTCCGGTGCCAGCGACAGCGTCCCGGTCATTCAGGCTGGATTCAATTATCCGCAAGGATTGTTCATCACCAATCAGGGAATTTACGTTGCTGATTCGTTGGGTGGGCCAAACGTGCCAATGCAAGCCAATGGCCGCCGAACCAGCATTCTGCGGTTTATCAATACCACTTCCAGCACGGTGACGCTCTTTTCCGGCGCGGCTTCGCCTGTCAGCGTTCCCGCCGGTCAGGTCGCCAAAATAGCTGGTGGCGGCGAATCCACTGCGGTCAATGGCGATGGTGGATTTGCGCTGGCTGCAAAATTCATTGGTATGTCTGACGTAGCGGTTGATTCGAACGGCAATATTTTTGTTACCGACACCGGTCAAAATGCGGTTCGCAGAATCAACGGAGCCAGCGGTCAGGTTTCCAGCATATTGACCGGCAAACAGTACACGGGTTTGGGGATAGGCCCGGACAATCGAATTTATGTTGCCAACTACACAGACGGAACTGTGTTGCGTGAAAATACGGCTGGAGGCGGGACTTTTTCAGGACTCGTTTCGGGGTTGAATAAACCACGAGACGTGGCTGTGGCAGCAGATGGCACGGCTTATGTGACTGTTGGCCCCGCAACTGGGGTAACGGCAAACAATCAGATTGTTCAAGTAAGCGCCGGCGGAACGGCGACAGTAATTGCCGGTACGACGGCGGGTTTCAGTGGTGATGGCGGAGCGGCTGCAGGCGCGCAAATCAATATCCAACCTTCACCATTGGTCGTCGGTAGTGGCGCCACAAATCAATTGCCGGAAACGGTCAACATTACCGTTGGTCCGACTGGCGAAATCTTTTTCTCGGATAGTAACAACAATCGCATTCGCCGAATCAGTCCAAGCACGGTCAATTGTTCCAAGACTGGCACGATCACAATTCAGGGTGACAACCCTTTGCCTACGCTGACCTTGTTGAATCCCAACAACGCCTTGGTCGGAGGCGGCGCTCTGACGTTGACTGTCGAAGGAACAGGATTTATTCCATCATCGAAAGTTCGTTGGAACGGACAGGATCGGGCGACGAACTTTGTCAGCAACACTCAATTGAGCGCTTCAATTTCAGCCGCCGACCTGACTTCTCCCGGAACAATCAATGTCACAGTTTTCAACGGCACACCCGGAGGCGGTACATCCAACGCACTGGTATTTACTGTTTCTCCGCCGAATCCATTGCCTTCAATTAGCAATATAACTCCGAACTCGGCGGTTGATGGCAGCGCGCCATTTACGCTGACTCTCAACGGCTCCGGTTTCGTTAGCGCCTCTACTGTTCGATGGGATGGCCAGAATCGCCAGACTGAATTCGTCAGCAGTTCAGTACTTCGCGCTCAGGTTTTGGCTTCCGATCTGATCGGAACAGGTCAGGCCAGCATAACGGTTTTGAATCCTCCGCCGGGCGGTGGCGCATCCAACGTTGCTACCTTCACCATCACTGCGGGGCAAAATCCGTCACCAACATTGACTGGGGTCAGTCCGAGCACAGCCAATGCGGGCGGCGCAGCTTTTACACTGACAGTGAGTGGATCGAATTTCGTCGCCAGTTCCAAAGTGCGTTGGAACGGTCAGGATTTGCCGACCATCTTTAGCACTACTTCGCAATTGAGTGCCTCGGTTCCGGCCAGTTTGATTGTGGCTCAAGGAACAGCGCAGGTGACTGTCTTTACGCCAACGCCAGGTGGAGGTGTATCTACATCACAAGCCTTCACGATTACCGGCGGAGTGCCTGCGGTGGCCACTGTTTCGGCGGCCAGCTTCCTCGGAGCAGAGCTTGCGCCCGAATCTATCGTCGCGGCTTTCGGTTCCAACCTGGCAACAGGCATTGCCGTGGCTTCGACGGTTCCATTGCCGACGACCTTGCTTGGCACAAAAGTTACGGTCAAAGACAGCGCGGGAACTTCACGTGACTCCGCTCTGTTCTTTGTTGCCCCAAGCCAGGTCAATTATCAGGTTCCGCCCGGAACGGCTAACGGCGTGGCCATGGTTACTGTGACTGTGAACAATACCGCAGTGGCGGTGGGAACTATCAACGTTTCCAAAGTCGCGCCAGGACTGTTTAGCGCCAACGCCAGTGGACAAGGCGTAGCGGCGGCGGTGATTCTACGCATTCGCAATGGCGTTCAGACCTTTGAGCCAGTTTCACAATTCAGCGGCGGCGCACAAGTTCCGGTTGATATTGATCTGGGGCCGGCAGGCGACATCGTTTACCTGTTGCTGAATGGAACGGGTTTGCGAAGCCGGACTTCTGCCGGAAATATCTCCGTCAGTTTAGGGGCGCTAGGATCAAGGCCACTGAATCCGAACAACTTCGAAGACGCTTTTGCCGTCGCCGGATTTGTTGGCTTGGATCAGGCCAATGTCTTGTTGCCTCGGACGTTGGTCGGAGCAGGACTCGTCAATGTGTCATTGACCGTTGATGGCAAGGTTTCCAACACGATCCAAATCAAAATCAAGTAGGCTCATCGAACCAACCAACAAAAAAAGAAGCGAGCGTCTGAAAAGTCGCTCGCTTCTTTTTTTGAGTGCGAAAGTGTATGAACCAACTCCGCGCTATCCTTAGGTTTTACCGTTCAATTCGCGGCTTGACCCAGACAAGACCCAGATAGTTTTGATTGTTTGTCAGGTTGATCGTTTCGATAATCAGTGTGCCCGTTTGGCCAGCATACGGACTCAGATCAATTTCCCAGGCGCTGAGCGAGCCGTTGTAGTTTTTATCCAAACGCCCAATCTCTTTGGCCGGATTACCCGGTCGTGATTGGAAGAGTACTCGCCAGACGGCTTTGCCAATTCTTTCTTTCTTTACCCGCTGAGTGAATCCGACTTTAACCAGAAACCTGTCGCCGCGTCGCAATGGGTTGGCAATGGCGTAAGCCCCGCTCAGCGAGCCACCAAAAACCGGCCTCATTTCAATGACGCGAGCTTGCGTGCTGTCATCCTCCAGCTTCACTCCGTCGCGCATTTCTACGCAGTTTGTCGTTTCCGCTTTGGCACAATGGAATTGTGCAGGCTCTTTGGCCTGGTTTCGCCAGACGGATTGCTGTGCTGCTGCGACAAAATCGAACGCGATGTTTGACACAGGTGGTTCAGGCTTTTTGGTTGGCGCAGGTGGTTTAGGTTTTTCTGTTGGCGTAGAGGGGGTAGGCTTTTTCACTGGCGCAGGATTAGGCGGCGGACTTTTTGCCATCGGCCATTCCAGCTTCAACACATCTGCCGGGTTGACGTAAACAGTTTGCCAGCGCACACCAACGTGCAGATGCGCTCCGTGGCAACACGTACCGCTACGACCGCTCAGAGCAATGATTTGTTGTTTGGTGACTCGTTGGTTTACTTCGACTTTGAGTTCGGACAAATGCAGGTACACCGACAGCCAGCCTTGTCCATGATCCAGCACAATCATCCGGCCTTCGCATTTCATTTCTTCAGCCAAAGCGACAATGCCGCTGTTCATTGCTTTAACGTTGCTTCTGTCGGCTTTCATATCTTCGCCTTTGTGCGGCTTGAAGTTACGAAGCGCGATCTTTTCGCCGAAGTTTGGAGCCGTTTTCCCGGTGATCGTTACCAGATCAAGTGGTTCCGCGAAGTTCCCCGACCACAAAGGTTCCAGCGTCAGGCGCGTGAATGCCGCTTGCAAGCGTTTGCCGGGGTTGTCCTCCGGCAATGGAATATCTGATTGATCGTCCGGGTCTGCGCCGGAGGATACGATTTCTGTGAGCGGTACCGGCAAGGAGAGAATCAACTCTGTCGGAAACCTGCCTTCTACGATTTGCAGGATGTGGGGTTGCGAAAACATTTTCCTGGATTTAAGTCTGCCCGCCAGTACGAGTGGATGTTCGTCGGGTGATCTTGGAATCACGACTCCAACGCCGCGCCAAATTTTGCCTTTCTTGTCGGCACTGAAAACGATCCTGCGTCCGTCTGCCCAACACGCTTCCAGCGAAGCCAATGGTTTCGCCGTCGTCACCGTTATTACAAACGGACTGCCCGGAGACAGCACTTCCGGTTGATGCTCCACCGTCAATTTAACGGCAGCCTTTTGCGCCATTGCAGGCAGAATCAGCGCGGAGCAAAAGGCCATCAGCATTGAACATCGAATCAGGTTTCGCATCGTTATACCTCGCACAGAGACAAAAACTCCCCAAGACAAGCCAGCAGCTTGACGCGGTAATTTTGAGTTGAATTGAATCGGTTACTGTTGAGGGCAGCTACATTTGGGGCAACTGATGATTTTGCAGTGTTGATCAAGCCAGGAACATTCCTTGAATCTTACAGTTTTTGACCTGCTCTTGGTTTCAATGCCATCGCTCGTAACGACCAATTGGACTGCGGCGTTTTGAGACAAACCTAAACAGAGAGTTTCTTCGCCGCTGGGGCCGCCAAGTGGTTTGACCTTGTTGTTGACACGAAGCGCGAATGTTGGTGGCTGGGCAGACTGACCAACAGTGACAGCCCATTGCACTGTAATTGGGTCTCCCGGGCGGAAAGGCTTTTGATTTTTCCCGTCTTTCCACTCGGAGATTTCAAAGGACTCAATCTTCGGCAACACCTTGACAGTGATCTTCTTTGAAGCTGGCTTGTCGCTGTGTCCTGTGCAAACCAATTCATACTCGCGCGTTTGCTCTGGCTTATGCTCTATTGAGTCACTTGCAGGTAAATTGGCTTCTACCTCACGCACTTCACAACCAATGACATTTTCCGCAGCCCAACTGAGCCTGGTCCTGGCTCCAATTTCTACGTTTTCAGGAGAGGCCTTGAAAGACGTAATTCGTGGTTCTTTGCCCGGTGTGTC
>JAGNMH010000121.1 GCA_017991275.1 Acidobacteriota bacterium | reverse complement strand
GAAAAATTCCAAGCCAACAGCGCCAGCAACGCGGTCGCCGTTCCGTAAGTCAGTATCAATCCGCGATAACCCCACGGGCGCGAAATTCGTGTCGAACGTCCCCAGCGAAGTTGATGTTTCAACATTGTCGCCATCGTGTCGGGGCCGGAAATGTGTTCGACCACGCAATCCGATAACACGACTTCGTAACCAAGTCTGGCTGTCGAATTGCCCAGCACAAAATCATCAGCCAAATAGTCGGCGACGGCAGGGAAGCCGCCGATGTATTCCAGAATTTCTCGCCGCATGACGATGGTCGAACCCAGCGCGAAGGCGATTCCTTCCAGCAAGCGCGACGAACAAACTTCGGGGCCGAAGGTCGAAGAGATGCCGATGTTTTCCAGCAACGCGGCAGTTGTCCTGGCATTGGCTCCGCGATACAGGCAAGTCACCATTCCAACTTTTTCCTGCTGCATTGGCGCGACGACTCGGCGCAAGTAATCCGGCTCCACACGAATGTCGCTGTCAACGATCAGCAAGGTGTCATATTTGGCCAGGGCAAACATGTTTTGCAGGTTTGAGACTTTGGCGTTGTAGCCAACTTCCTTGTCGGAAATAACGAGTTGGATGTCGCAAGCAGGGAAGTCAGCAATCAGTTTTTGAATGATCGGAACAACCGGGTCGTTGGCTTCACGAACGCCGAAGATGATTTGGAATTGAGGATAATCCTGCCGGCAAAAGCTGGCGAAGTTTTCATAAGCTTCGGCATCGGCTCCGCGAACAGGTTTGAAGATCGTCGCCGGAGGAGTGAAGTTCAGCCCAAGCGCGCGTTGACGATTGCGGTCGGCAAACCACGCCAACCCCCCGACCAGCGCAATGCCGTAATAAACAATCGCCGAAAGCACACAGACAAACAGCGCGACGCGAACGGCAAACACCAGCCAGAAAGCAATCGGCGATTCAAGTTGTGGCGCAAAGATCGAGAAAATCCGGCTCAGCCAATCAGCAGCGTTGGCGTTAAGCATCGTTTCGATTTTGCCGGACAGCGAAACCAGCGCGACTCCGAACGTGACCAGCAAAGTTCCCATCCAGCGTTCTTTTGAAATTCGCTCGCCCAGAAAAAATCGAGCGCCCAGAGTGTTGGTGGTGTAACTGACGGCTGTCAGTGGAACGACAAAGCTGAGGTCGGCGTAACTCAGCAGGCCTATAAATGAAAAGAACGAAATGGCCAGACAGGCCACGCCGGCAATCAGATAAGGATTGCGAATCATTCGCCAGAACGAATTTAGCAAGGCTCGCGGTTGAAAAGAGACATCGCCGATTTGTTGCATTCCCTTGGCTGAAAGGATTTCTCCCATCGAACCGCCAGCGATCAGCGAACACAGAAGCAAAAACGTTTTCATTCGCTCTTTACCTCCGCCGGACTGTTCGATTTAGTCGTTCTCTGTTCGGTTCGTGCGACGACGGCGACGCCAAAACAGATAATCAAAGTTCCCAGCCAGCGCATGGGCGAAACGTGTTCGCCCAACAGTTTCCAGGCCATAAACGCATTCATCGCGTAACCGAATGCCGTCACAGGCAGCACGAAACTCAAATCCGCCCACGACAACGCCACCAGATAAAGTCCGAAAAAAATGCTGAGGATCAGAATCCCCAGCCAAATATACGGAGTCGAAAAAACCTGAACGCCAATCTGGAAAAGTTTCGCCGGGTCCAGCGTATTGATCTCGCCGATGGATTTCATTCCTTTTGTCAGAAACACATCGCCGAGCGTTTGAGCGCAGATGGCAATGAACAAAACAACCAGAGTTTTCATATTGCGGATTTGGCTGAGTCAGTACCGCGACCGGTAGGGAGCGCAGGTTCGCGGCTTGCTTCCTACCGATCGCGGTACTGACTCGATTCGTAAGTTGCCAGCCGGAAGCCAGCAGTTTCAATCGCCTGTCGAATACGTTCGCTGGTCAACGCCTGAAGCTCTCGCGCGCCGCCTGGGTTTTCTCTTTTCGCCGCTTCGTCAGCGTCAAGCGCCAGCGGGTGAGCATAAATCTCGCTGCTGGCAGGCTGCATTCTTTCCAGCAGCCCAAGCAGGTAGCGTTCATTCATATCGCCCGATTGCAGCAGGCCGTAAACTCTTTGCGGTTGGACAAAGCCGCGCCCTTCCAATCGTCGTTCACACCATCGGCCAAGCAGATTGAACACGGTTCCCCAGACCAGTTTGATCGGCAGATGTTTTCGATCCAACGACAAGCTCAAACGCATTTCGCCTTTGACGACGCGAACCCGGCGAACGTTGAACTCTTCGCACAGCCGGATCAGTTCTTTGAAAACCACCGGATGCTGATGCAAATGCGTGTGGCCGTCTACGTGAGAAAAGCGCATGCCGGTTGCCGCGAAACGTTCGAACTGCGTTCGCATTTCCCGGCGAAGCTCTCGCCGCGCCGCCGCACTGAAGTAGTAATTGATTCCGGCCTGAAACGAACTGTCGGTGAATCTGCCTGAGGCGTTGGTGATGTGCGGGATTTCAGCGTGAGGTAAAGCAGCCCTGCCAAGTACCAAAACCAGATGCAGCCCAACCGCCAGGCCCGGGTTGGCTTTGGCCAGTTCGACGGCTTCAGCGGCGGCGCGTTCATTGACCATCAAACTGGCGCTGGTCAACACGCCTTTGCGGTGAGCCTGAACGATGGCTCGATTGACGGCTTCGGAATAGCCGAAATCGTCGCCGTTGATGATGAGTGGGATTGGGCGAGTTTGTGGCAGTGATTGTTGGTCTGTTTTTGGCATTCAACGCTGAAACTGTTCTTAGCCTTCGATCATTGAAAGCAGTGTGGTTTGGTTGCTCTGGTCTTTGGGCAAATCTTTGGGCGTTCTTTGTGAGCGCGGGTCAAAGGAATCGAACTGCTCAAACGTAGTGTCAAGGCGGTGCTGACTCATTTCAATATATTCAGGGTTGATGTCTATTCCCAACCATTTTCGCCCTAAAGCTTTGGCTACGCGACAAGTTGTCCCGCTGCCGACAAACGGATCAAGAACCAGATCATTCTGATTTGAACTGGCGCGAATGATTCTTTCCAGCAATGCTTCGGGCTTTTGAGTCGGATGATCTTCACGCTCAGGATTTGAATAATGGACATGGGAAAATTGCCACACGTCGCCGGGGTTTGCCCCGGCCATGTTGTTGCGTTCGCGGTAGTACTTTTGAGGAATGCGAACAGCGTCCAGATTGAATGCGTAATCCGAAGTTTTGGTGAAGTACAGAATGTCTTCGTGGCGCGGCGAAAAGCCGGTTTTTCTTCCCATCCCTTGCGTGTAATGCCAGGTTATCCAGCCGTTAAAGTTCAGCTTGAATTCGTCTTCCAGAATGATGAACAGCCTTGAGATAAACCTGACTCCCATAAACACGTAAAGCGAGCCATCAGGCTTCAACACTCGCAAAGCTTCAGAAAGCCAGGCGCGAGTGAACTGCCCGTATTCCTGCCAGGCCATCAAGTCACGGTTGTTGCCGTAATCTTTGCCAAGATTGTACGGCGGGTCGGCTACGATCAGGTCAACCGACGAATCCGTCAGTTTGGCCATTTCTTCAGTCGCGTCACCACAAATCAGATGATTGGTTTTCACTCTTCCTCCTTGATCCATTCATGTTTGCGAGCCAATGCCAGCCAGGATTCTTCGCCTTTGGATGTTTTGAATTTGGCGTCAAGCATTTGCAGAAACTCCCACACGGTTCGTCTTTCAATATCAACGTAACGAATGTCGCGTATCTGAAGCTGGCCCGTGCCGAGCGCCGGATTGTAATTGATGTCTTTGGCTGAGACGTATTTCAGGTCGTACACGGCGTGCGAGACAATTTCCATTATTCCATTGGTGATTCCATCTGAATTGCCACGCTCGCTGTAAACCCTGTGCTTCAACGACAGAATCACGAAGATGTAATCCGGGTCTTCCAGATACTCCGACCTGATTCTGGCAAACGAAGTGATGTTGGGGCTTTTGCCAGAAGTCTTGATGTCTTCAGCCGTAGCTTTGACATCAATGTTGGCTGAAACGTAGCTGCCGCCAGTCTGTTTTCGTTTGAACTGCAAAACTATATCGAATGGGTCAAGACGCTTTCCGGCCTGCACGTTAATCAATTCGTAATCGTTGCTTGTGTCAGCGGCAATTTCTTCAAATTGTTCCAACGCCCATGCTTCGACAAACGGCCCGGCAATTTTGTTGATGTTTTCCAGCGGCAATCCGCGTTTGAGGTTCGTGCGGATGAAGATTCGGTTTTTTCCTGCCTCGATGGCTTTGGCCATAACAGCCGAAATCCTGCCGATCACGAAGTCAGAAGACGCCGGGTAATCGCTGCTTTCTTTTGGAATCTTGAATAAATGGGGCATTTGTTTGGCTTTCTTTTCAGTCATTAGTTTCGCTTACCGATTCGATACTGTGTAATTTGCGAACGTCTATCGTCAACCGGCCCGTTGGAGTGGGCGGGTTGTAAATGTCCGCAAACTTTGCTTTCCAGATAATCTCATCGGCTTTGTACGAAGAGCGCGTGTGGACCGTCTGCGAAAAGGTTTCGTCAATGCCTGTCAGCAGTATCAGAACTTCGGCGTCTACTGCCAGCAACTCCTGTTCGGTTTTGCCGAACAGCGGACTGGTTTCGTCAATTGGGTGAACCAGAGTCCAGCTCAAGGTGAAGAATGCGACTCGGTCGCGTTCCAGTTTCAGCGGATAAAAACGCCGCAAAGGTCTGCCGCCGACTTCTTCAAATTGCGAATACATGACGGTCGCGTTCAATTCGATGATTTCGTTACAACGGCCATTGGTGATGCGAAACTCAAAAGCCGTGATGCCGCGATAAGGCGCGACGATGGCTTTTTCGCTGAACAGGATTTTGGCCGTTGGACGCGAAAAGCGCGAAAACAGCATCCCAGTCACCAGCGCGAATCCCAGCAACCCGAACAGAGCTTCAAAGGTGACGATCAAATTTGCCGCAATGCCGACCGGAGTGATGTTGCCGTAACCGATGGTCGCCATTGTGTGGACGCTGAAAAAGAAAGATTCCCAAAACCGATGGTCAATATGCAGGTTTTCAGGGACCAGCAACGCACCATCTCCGCACAGCATGTAAGCGCAGGCAAAGACCGCATTGGCTATCAGATAACCGACGATGACGAAGCCAAAAAAACCGGGCCACGAAACCCTCAGCAGCGAATGGTAAAGGCTGAATGCGGCCAGCGGATTCAATCCCATACGGGCTACATTGAAACTGCCGTCGCGGTTTAGCAATCGTCTGCGGCTTTCGCCCGCGACTTTAGAGCCGAATCCTAAGTCGCGGTTTTCATCGTTGGGTGGCGACAGGTTTGTTGATTGAGTTTCCATCTTCTTTGTCTTCATCGTTGATTGAACAAATCCATTATCCATTGCGGAGTTTCTGGATCGTCTTTGAAGCTGAGGTTCAAGCCCAGGCTTTTGTTCCAACGCCACAGCCAGGTTGGCCCGCGCTGGGCAACCAACGTGTCTTTGGTTTGATACGCCGGGTCGCTCATCACTTCATCAAGCGTGGCGAAACGATAGCCTCGCGCTTCGTAACGACGCAACATTTCGTCCAGGCAATCGGCGTTGATGTCTATGGCGTGAAGCAGCAAGAGTTGCGGAATCTCCCGGCCAAAGATTTTGGGTGAAACCTGTTCGGCAAAATCCGTTGCCGCGAAGTTGAATTCCAGATAAGCCTCGCGCAGCTTTTTCATCAACGCTTCGTCTTTCTTTTGCTTGGCTCGGACATAAGCCGTGTTGAAGATGAAGTCGCTGTTTTCAATCGTGTGCGGCGTCACCTTGTAGCCGCGTTCGGCCAGGAATTTTTCAATCGCTTCTTTCTTTTCCTTGGTGTCGCCGGTGTGAGTCATCGGATGGCGAAAATAAAGTTGATAAGGCTGTTTGGCTTTCATCAATTGACGAGTGACGACTTCGCCTTTGATGATTTCATCCTGAAACTGCCGGACGGTTTGGGTGTTGAAATCAGGGTGCGAGTAGGTGTGATTGCCCAGCAACATTCCGGCGTCTGCCCATTGTTTGAGCAAGGCGGTTCGCGCTTTGAGTTCGCCTGGGACGTGCAATTTGCCTTCGTTGACGAAACCGACCGAAGGAGCTTTATGCGCTTTTAGCACGCGCATCAATTCATCGGTCACTCGTTTGGCGTCTTCCAAAAAATTTCCGCCAGCGGGATTGTTGTAAGGCAGATCGTCGAAGGTCAGAGCAATCGCCTTGTGCGGAGTTTTCGATTGACTCGTCTGAGTCGTCGTTGGAACGCAAACACAAGCCAAAGCTGTAAATATAATCAAAAAAGTCTTGCTCATTTTTTTACCTGAGTTGAAAATCAAGTTGAGTCGAAGCTCGATTCATCGGCGCGGATTGTAACCCAACCAGTTGCGGAAATTCCTGCAACAAAGCCCCTCACCCCGGCAGTTATAGCGGTTTGCAGACGGATGCGACTTGCGCGGAGATGCCGCGATCAATTGTTCTCGCGCTGAAGGCGCGGCGGAAACTGCTACATCAAGCATTTGGCGTCTTGAAAAATAATTGCTCGTTTAACCCCAATCTCGTTTTTGCTGGTTGACGTTCAAGACAGTATCTAATTCCCAACGCCCCTGCCGGGGCGAAATGGGAAGAGGCCGCACTCAATTGAAAACCGCTATAAAACTGCTATCACGCAAGTATTGGAGGCCATTTCAATGAACTGCATCCGAAATAAATTCACCGTTTTCATTTTTGTGTTCGCTTTTGTCTGTCTGACGCGGAGCGGAGTTCCAGTCGGCGCTGGTCAGGCAACAGAAAAGCCTTCGACTTCTGTTTTTGTTACTCAGCAAACAGGGAACGAAGTTTTCAGTCGCGAACTGTCTGTGGCCGAAGCTGAACAGATTCATTTGCCGAAGGAAACCGCCGAATCTTCAATTGTCGCCGCTTCGCGTAATGCTCCCAGCCAGAGCCAGTTCAGATTTGCTCTGACGACGACCGCGCAACTGGACGCCGCGCTTCAGGCCAAAGCCGCCGTGCAACGCGCGTTGACCAAGTGGGCGGAGATGTTCGACAACGATTTGACCGTGGCTGTGCGAGTGGATTTCGGCGCGACGTTATTCGGCAATCAGTTTCCGACTGCTGACACCGTCGCCGTCACAGCGGTCGAGTTTTATCCGGCAAATTACGACGACCTGGCTGAGTTGCTGACCCAGCGGTCATTCAGTTTGCAGCAGCGCGGGCTTTACGAGCTTTTTCCGCCGGAGGCTTTCAGGACTGAATTGAATCTGGTTTCGTACGTGCGACTGCCCGCGCCGTTGGGCAAGGTGACAGGTTCAATCGCAGGCGGATTCAACAACCCGTTCACCATCGGCTTCAACTCGAACAAGAAATATGACTTTGACCCCAGCGATGGAATTGACGCCGACAAACTGGATTTTGAAGCCCTGATGTTGCGCGAAATTGGCAGAGCGCTCGGCTTTGTCAGCAGCGCGGGCAGCGCCGAAGCCAAGCATGAAAATCCTGCCAACACAGCTTTTCATGACCTGGAAACGATGTGGGACATTTTCCGTTTTCGTGACCGCATTAGCTTGCCGGAATTCAACTTCGCGCGCAGAGCGCAATTGTCGGGCGGCAAGCACATCTTTTTTGCCGGTGGCCAGGAGTTGGAGCTTTCAACCGGAAAGCCAAACGGTCAAGGAGGCGACGGCAGACCAGCCGGTCATTGGAAAGACGACGAACTGACCGGCCAATACCTGGGAATCATGGATCCAACTTACGCGGCGGGTGAACGCGGCGGAATCACTGCCAACGATTTATCCGCGCTGGATTATTTCGGCTACACGGTTTGGGCGAGCACACCGGTCATCGAAGTGCTTTCAAACGACGACAACTCCGGTGAAGAAAATCTGGCGCTGAATGGAGCTATGGCGGTCACTCGATTGATGCCGAGCCGTTACCCTTGCGAAGTTCAATCTGTTCGTTTGCGTTTGCCGCAAGCCGGAAACATCGCAACCGGACAACAAATTCGTGTCGTTGTTTTTGCCGATCCTGCCAGAACCGGTAAACCTCCAACGAATCCGAAACTGTTGTTTGAACGCATGCTGACGATTCCGGCCGTGCCTGAAAATCGAATGCTGGAATTGATGTTGCCCAATGGAGTGAAGATTGAATCAGGCGATTTGTATGTCGGTTTGCAAGCTACGGCTGGGTTGATGCTGGCTGGCGACGCGAACATCGTTCGGCATAGTTCGTTCGTCTCCACAGACAACGGCGCAAGTTTCCTGCCGTTGAAAGGAGCCGGCCAGCAACCGATAAATCTGATGGCCCGCGCAGTTGTCACGGCCAGATATGGCGACCCGGTGGTGCCCGAAATCTCTTCTTTCAGCCCGAACACGATCAACCCCGGCGTTGAAGGGTTTACGCTGCACGTTTACGGCAGGAATTTTTACGGCATCGAAGGTGGCGGGTTCAGGGAAAACTCCATCGTCCGTTGGAATGGCGAAGATCGGGCGACGGAGTTTTTGTCAGGCTCTTTGCTAAAAGCCACTATTTACGCTTCCGATGTCGCCAGTGCAGGCACCGCGCGTGTCACGGTTTTTTCAACAAATGAATTGAGGGAAGTCACCGAATCGGCTCCGGTTGAATTTTCCATCACGACGAATCGCCCGGTTCCTGTGGTGGAAAGTCTGTCACCGTCAGGAGCGCAAACCGGCGGCAACGGATTCAATCTGTTGATAGTTGGAAAAAACTTCAACCGCGAATCCATCGTCAGATGGAACGGAATTGAGCGCGCTGCCGAGGTTTACAACAGTGCGGAAATCAGTTTGCCCGTGACGAAAGCCGATTTGGCGAACTCCGCGAATGCAGAAGTGGAGGTGTTCACGCCGGGGCCGGGCGGAGGCGCGTCGAACAAATCCATCTTTACCATTGCGCCTTGCCGGTACAGATTGTCGGCTGGCGACCAATTGCTGTCGGCGTTGATCAATGTGCGCGAAGTTTTGGTAACTACCGGAAATTATTGCCGTTGGACGGCGCAAAGCGATTCGGCCTGGATAGGGCTTTTGGCGGATAAGGACGGGCTTGGGACTGGGTTATTTCGGTTGGACGTTGAATCGAACTTTGCCGACAGCGGTCGTGTTGGAACGGTGAGTGTTGGCGATGCGCGGCTCAGCATTCGACAAAGCGGATTCGCCAAATCGGTTTCCGCCGCCAATTTCACCGCGCCGATTGCGCCGGAATCAATCGCTTCGGTTTACAGCCTTGGACACGGTTTTTCCACCTTCGTCGCCAACGGAGCTACGTTGCCGACAAACCTGGGCGGAGTCGAAGTCAGAGTCCGCAACGCGCTTGGCGTGGAGCGAACGGCTCCGCTGTTTTTTGTTTCGCCTGAACAAATCAACTTCCAGGTTCCGGCTGGCATTTCCACTGGAACCGCGACGGTGTTTGTTTACCTCAACGGTTCTTACCGTAATTACGGCGCAGTGCAAATCGCCCAGTTCGCGCCGGGCATTTTCACCACGAACTCAAGCGGCAGCGGATTGGCGTCGGCGGTCGCGTTGCGCGTCAAAGCCGACGGCAGCCAGAGTTATGAACCGGTGGCGGTGTTTGATCCGGTTCATAACCGCATCGTTGCTCGGCCAATTGATTTGGGCAGCGAAACCGACCGAGTATTTCTGTTGCTGTTCGGAACCGGCTGGCGAGGTCGAACGGCCTTATCCGCGTTCAAGGCGAAAATCGGCGGAGTTGACGCGCCTGTGGCTTTTGCCGGAGCGCAAGGCGAGTTCACCGGTCTGGATCAAATGAACGTGGAATTACCGACCACGCTGCGCGGGCGCGGAGAAGTGACGATCAATTGCACAGTTGATAATCGCCCGGCGAATCCAGTGACAGTAACAATCAAGTAGCAGTCATTTTCGTTTGGCCGGGTTGGCGTTTTTCAGCCCGGCTTTTTGCAATTCCTGCTGACTGCATTTCCGCTTGCCGACCAGTTGCATCCAGCGTTTGCCGTCCCAATACTGCGTACCAAACTCTTCCAGTTCCTTTCTTTGCCAGTCGTAAGGAGGCGGATTGGTTAAATCGTAAGGCGGCTTGCTTTCATCGGCGAGGTAATCCCCGATGTACCAAATGCCGTTGATGCGGACATAGCTTTGGTTGAAGCTGATTCCGATTCGCTCGATCTTTTTACGCTGTAACTGCTTCGCCCTTTCGACCTCAGCGGCGGACTGCTGATCTTTTCGTTTGCACAGCACGCGGGATTTCGGATGCACATAAAACTG
>JAGNMH010000120.1 GCA_017991275.1 Acidobacteriota bacterium | reverse complement strand
AATTTTGGTCTTTGAAATTTTGAAATAGTGACGGCAGGCAGCAGTAGATTGTGGAAGAAAACTCCTGCAAGAGATGACTTCCAAATGCATACACCACCCGCCGAACTGTTGAGACTGATAGTAGTTTTCCAGCCGCTGTTTACCAAGCCGGTTTGGGAGTGGGAAGAAAGCGAAGTGAGTTGTTGGTACGGTGGCTTGAAGAAAAAGCTGCTGGTGTTTTCGCGCACCGCGCTGTGGCATACGCCGGGCGAAGCGCCAGTCAAAATTCGCTACGTCATCACGCGCCACCCCGAAGGGAAATTGCGCGACGAAGTTTTCGCCACCACCAAGCTCGACGCCAAGCCGGAAGCGACCAGCAATTCTCAGTTTGGCGATGACCGGCATGCGTACCGTAGGTTGTCCAACCTGCGGAGTCTGACTTTTGTGTGATTTCGGTGGTACGGAAACCGTCTCCTGTCACGATCCCGCATTGTACAACCTACGGTACAGTCAAACTGAGAATTGCTGGGGAGCGACCTTCTCTGACTGCTTGATATTGGTACGTAAGCACTTATGGCGTTCGCTCAATTATGTAGACTCTGCCCCAAAAGCAGAGTCCGTTAGTTTTCCCGCGCCTGTCTGGGAACATTGGCTTTCCTGTTAAGCTGGCGCGGCTTAAATGGATAAAGTCGAGTCTAAATCCTCGCTCGATCGCTGGGTGGATGAAGTCGCCGACTCGCTGCCTTCATCCGAAGAAATGATTGAGTTGCTGCATTAACAACTTCCGATTACACAGGGCCATTTGGATGAACTTTTTCCGCTCGGCACGCAAGCCTGCGTGCTTGCACTGAAAGATGAGCACGGGCGAATCATCGTCGCCAAGGAAGTTGAAAAACGCGATGAAGAGCACGTCAAGCCCTTTTCAGAAGCCTTGAAAAAGCTCGGACTCGATTTCAAGGCGTTTTACATTGATCATTGGCAGGCTTACTTCAACGCCATCCGCGCCGTCTTTCCGGAGGCCGAAATTCAATACGATTACTTTCACATCCTGCAAAATATCTGGCGCAAAGTCCGGGATGAATTCCGCTGCTATCGCCGTGATCTCAAAGATCGCTCGGAAATGGCGAGGACTAAATGGTACGCCGAAAACCTCAAACACCTGGCTGCCGAATTGTGGAAGAATCGTTATGTCTTTTTCAAAGCCGATGAGAATCTTTCGGCCAAAGAAAAAGAGACGATGCAAAAGGTTCTCCGAACGCAACCGGAGATTTCATTCCTGCGTGGCTTCCTGCTCAAAGTTTGGGCGATTTTTTGAAGGCCCGACAACCGAAGCGGAAGCCCTGGAAAAACTGGCCGAATTGAAAGCTTATGCCGCCCATCACGAGAAAGACGGGTACACAAAGTCTGTGTCGTTTCTCGACGAACACTTCAAGAACATGACAACCTTTTTGCGCGTGCCCGGCGTGCAGCGCAATTCGCTCGCCGAGACCGGGATGCGTGTCTTGCGCCGGCTGGAACGAAACCACGATGGCTTTCGAACCGATCAATCACGCTAAAATGCAATCATGATTTATCAGGCCGTAACATATTTCGGCTGGTCAATCCACAATCCGCCAAAGCTAGCTGCCACTAGCGGTTAGCTTGGTGGGACACACCTTTTTCTATATCAGAACGCTGTTTTCTAATTTGAAAGACGGAAACGGCACAAGGGCATGGCATCGGTGCCGAGGCTTTCGCCGCAGAGTGGGTGTTTCAGGCACAGGATTCCGCTGGCAGAATTAGCGGACATCCATGCTACATCAGCAGGCGGTCTGGTCGGCGCATGAGTACGTACTGCGGCGCATCCCTTAACCGCATAGCCCTTTCGAGGCACGTAATCACACGCCTACCACGCCGTCTGCTGAACAGTCTGGTGTCACAAATCTTCGACTTAATGCCTAAAGCAAACCAACGGGGAAAAATGAAAATCTTGGGAGATTGAGAGTAAGGAAAGATAGACAACAAAAACAGACCCAACACCGGCCACCTATCCGTGAGACTGTCTGTTTGCGCGACTGACCAAGATGGTGGTTTCTCAGTAGTAGCAAAATAAAAGGCGCTACAGTCGTGGGATTGCCTGTAGCGCCTATGATAAGTGCGGTTACCTTCCTCACCCTGGTAACCGCTTGACACCGTCAGTGGAGTTAACCACCTGGTATCTCGTTGCCCCACTAAGGCTAGTGCAACCACGGTGCCACAACTAACCTAAGAACAAAAAAACTATAAGTCATTGAAAAAACAGGCTTTGAAGTTTTACGCCTCCCTCTATTGTAAAACCGCCTGAAAGCTTGCCGAGTAATTCTTACGCCCTGCTGTAAAAATGGCTATGAAATAATTTCCGCCTTGATTGGATTCTTCCATATTTTCGGATTTATGAAATAACTAAGCTAGGCAAAATCTTCATGGGGGAAAATTGCTGGCGATTTATGAACTGAAGCAAGACAGAACAACGGCGAGCTTAAGCCTGTTGATAGTCAGTATCTTGATTAAGTGGAATAAGCTGCCGACTTGTTCCAGCATTCAAACTGACGAGTTTCGACCATGCAATCTTGCAGATTGCCACTACAACGCTTAACTTCTTGTTATTGGATACAGGCGTGAACTTCACGCTTTTTCGCAAGAGACAAAGTGGCTTGACCAATTTGTGAGCCGCAGTTATAAACGCGGCTTCACTAGATTCCGTTGGTTCTCTCATCTCTTCAACACAGCAAGGAGCAATACCCATGTCGGCGACAAATTATCGGCTGAAACTTCTGGTTTCCATTGTCTTTGTCATCGCAGGACTTTTGTCGGCAAGTTCAGTTTTCAACCCGGCTTCGGCTGCACAATCAAATGATTCGAGTGAGTTTTTTGAAAAACGAATCCGCCCTGTGCTGGTCGCCAACTGCGCCAAATGCCATAACCCGAAAGCACAAGTCGCCCAACTTGATCTGACCACCGCCGAAGGCTTCGCACGCGGCGGCGAAAGCGGCCCGCTGGTCAATAAAGAAAAGCCGGAAGAGAGTCGTTTGCTGAAAGCCATCAGTTACGACGACGCATTGAAGATGCCGCCGACCGGCAAAATGAAAGCCGAGGAAATCTCCGCGCTGACCCAATGGGTGAAGATGGGCGCTCCCTGGCCAAGCGCAAAAGAAACTGTGGCCGAAGCCAAACCCGCTGCCCCGAAATCCACGCGCGAATTTACTGAAGAAGAAAAGAAGTATTGGGCTTATCAACCACTGGCCAAACCGACTATTCCTAGAGTCAAAAACCAGGCTTGGGTGAAATCGCCTGTTGACGCTTTCATTCTGGCCAAACTTGAAGAAAAGAATCTGACGCCGGCTCCGCCCGCCGACAAGCTGACGCTGTTGCGCCGAGCGTCCTTCGACCTGACAGGCTTGCCGCCAACTGAAGCCGAGATCAAAGACTTTCTGGCCGACGCTTCGCCAAAAGCTTTTGAAAAAGTGGTCGAGCGATTGCTGGCTTCGCCGCGTTACGGTGAAAAGTGGGGACGAAACTGGCTGGACGTGGCACGTTACGCCGATTCAACCGGCAACGACGAAGATCATCGTTACCCACACGCCTGGAAGTATCGCGATTATGTCATCGAATCTTTCAACAACGATTTGCCTTACGATCAATTCGTTCGCGAACAAATCGCTGGCGACCTGCTGCCAGCCAAAGACGGTGGCGAAGTCAATCACCGAGGCATCATTGCCACTGGTTTTCTGGCTCTGGGGCCAAAAGCCGTCGCCCAGCAAGACAAGACCAAGATGCTTTATGACGTTTACGACGAACAGGTGGACGTCACATCAAAAGCGTTTCTAGGTCTGACGCTGGCCTGCGCGCGCTGCCACAACCATAAATTCGACGCGCTGCTGACCAAAGATTATTACTCGATGATCAACGTCTTTGCTTCGACACGCAGCTTCAGCAATCCTGACACTCACGTTTCTGGTCTTCTCGAAAAACCTCTGGTGCCCAAGGCCGAATATGAAAAATACAAGGCCGCGCGCAGCGAACATCAAGCCAAACAACTCCGCGCTAAAACCGAAATGGAAGAGATTGTTGATTCTGCGCGTGAACCTGCGGCCAAATCGTTGGCTCCGCGAGTTGCTGAGTTCATGCTGGCGGCTGACAAAATTTATAACAGCGGAGCGAAGCCCGAAGACCTGGCCGAACAAACCAAATTGCCCGTCGAGACTCTGAAACACTGGGTCAATTTGCTGAAACCCGCTGACCTGACTCCGCAACATTTGCTGGAATGGCGTAACGCCAAGCCGGAAAAATTGGCCGAAGTCGCCCAGAATTATCAGCAACGTTTTCAGACTAAGTTGAACGAATGGCTGGCGGAAATGGACAAATGGCGTGCAAGCGAAAAAGTTATCCAGGAAGGAAAGAAGAAAACCCCGTCGGTAAAGCCCACGTTTGAAGCTGGTGATGATCGTTTCTTCGAGGCGGTTTATTTCGCTGCCGGTGGCCCGTTCGGAGTTTCAGCCAAAGACAAATCCAAATTCACCGAAGCGCAAAATCAGCGACTGGAACAACTACAAAAAGAGATTGACGCGTTGAAAAAGAGCGCGCCAGCCGAACCTGAAATGGCTTGCGCGATTGAAGACGGCGAACCTGTCGCTCAAAAAGTTTTCGTGCGCGGCGATTACAACAGCCCCGGCGAAGAAGCTCCCAAAGCCTTCCCGGCAGTTTTGACCGCGTTCGACACCAAGCCGAATTTTTCAGGCAGCGGACGTTTGCAATTGGCCGAATGGATGACTCAAGCAGAACATCCGCTGACCAGCCGCGTCATGACCAACCGAATCTGGCAATGGCATTTTGGCGAAGGCATAGTTCGCACACCGGATAATTTCGGCAAAATGGGCGACAAACCTTCGCACCCCGAACTGCTGGATTTCCTTTCGCGCGAATTCGTCAAAAGCGGGTGGTCAATCAAGGCCATGCATCGGATGATGATGCTGTCCAGCGCCTATCAAATGGCCAGCGAAAATCCTTCCCTGGGGCCGGAGGTTGACGGCGACAACCGCTTGCTGACCAGATTCAACCGCCGCCGTCTGTCAGTCGAAGAATTGCGCGATGGATTGCTGGCAATCGAAGGTTCAATTGATTTTACGATGGGCGGCAGCTTGCAAAACGGGCGCGGAACCGACGGCGAAAACAATCAAGGCCGATTGAGCCTGAATCCAGAAAAGCTGAAACGCCGCACGGTTTACATTCCCTTACGCCGAGCGAATTTGCCTACGTTGCTGAACCTGTTTGATTTCGGCGACGCCACTACGATGGGAGGCAAACGGCAGCTAACTAACGTTTCTACTCAGGCGCTGTTCTGGCTCAACAGCGAATTCCTGACCGACCGTTCATCGGAATTGACCAAATCCCTGTTGGCCGACACATCGCTGAACGATTCAACACGTGTAGAAAGTTTTTATCTGAAAGTGTTGAACCGCAAAGCTGAAAAATCTGAAATCGAACAGGCATTGAAATACGTCGCGGCGTTCAAACAGAAAATTTCTGGTGAAACTGCCGAAGCCAAAGCCTGGCAGAGTCTGTGCCGAGTGCTGATGGCATCGAATGATTTCCTTTACGTGGACTGAGATGCGGTACAGGGAGCAGTAGCAACCTGGCTGCCTACGATTGGCGAGCAACACGAGGCCTCCGAGTCGCTACCGCTCCTCGTACTGCACAATTAACCGACTATGAAAAAGACGCTTCTCAACCAAAACGACAAAGCTGAAATTTTTGAACGGCTGCGGCAACTTCGCCCAAACAGCCAGCGGCAATGGGGAAAGATGACGGCTCATCAGGCGATCTGTCATCTCAGCGATGCCTTCAAAGCGCGAACAGGCGAAAAATACAGTTCACCCGCCGACAACTGGTTTACACGCTCGGTGATGAAATGGGCTGCGCTGCAACTGCCTATGCCGTGGCCGCCCGGAGTCAAAACCAGGCCGGAAATGGATCAGGAAGTCGGCGGCACTCCGCCTGAAGATTTCGAGCAGGATTTGCGAGAGCTTGAAACAATGATCGAACGATTCTGTCAGCTACCTGATGGTTCGGCGGGCCCACATCCACTTTTCGGCCAGATGAACGAAGCCGAATGGCTGCGCTGGGGTTATTTGCACTGCGATCATCATTTACGCCAATTTGGCGTTTGAGGAACTTATGACCAACGAACTTCATAAACTGCTTAGCCCGATTTACAACCAGATTGAAAAACCTGTCTCGCGCCGCGCATGGCTTCGCGCCGCCGGATTGGGTTTCGGCTCAATCGGTCTGACCGCGATGATGGCCGAACAGGCTCAATTGCTGGCCGCTACTCAGAACACAAATCCGCTGGCTCCGAAAGCTCCGCACTTCCCGGCCAAAGCCAAGCGCGTGATTTTTTTGTTCATGCACGGCGGGCCGTCTTCGATTGACACCTTTGATCCGAAAGAAAGACTGATCCGGGATAATGGCAAGCCGTTGCCAATCAAACGCCCTCTGGCTTTTGCCGACAGCAAAGTTGGCCCGCTGATGAAACCGTTGTGGGATTTCAAACCCGGCGGCAAATGCGGAACTCCTGTCAGCGACCTGTTCCCCAACATACGCGATTGCGTAGACGATATGTGCGTCATTCGTTCGATGGTTGGCGAAGGCGTGGATCACGGCGCGGCCATGTTGCAAACCTTCACAGGCTCTTCGACTTTTGTTCGTCCAAGCATGGGTTCGTGGACGATTTACGGACTGGGGACTGAAAATCAAAACCTGCCCGGTTTCATCACCATCAAACCTACGTTGTCACACGGCGGAGCCAAAAACTGGGCGTCGGCTTTTTTGCCCGGCGCGTATCAAGGCACGGCCATCGGCAATTCCGGCTTGAAAGTTGACGACATCAAAAACGAGCCGATTGAATATCTGCTGGGCAAACATCTATCGCCTGACGAACAACGCTTCGAGTTGGAGATGCTGCAAAACATCAACCGCCGCCACGAAGCTTTACGCAAAAACGACCCGCAACTTGAAGCTCGCATTCAGGCGTTTGAACTCGCTTTCCGCATGCAGACCGAAGCTCCAGAAGCCTTTCAGGTGGACAAGGAATCAGACGCGACGAAGAAGCTTTATGGTTTGGACGACCCGATAACGGCGGATTTCGGCTGGCAATGTTTGCTGGCTCGGCGGCTGGCCGAACGCAATGTCCGGTACATTCAATGCACGCACAGTTACAAATGGGATCAGCACAGCGAGCTTTATAACCTACACACCAAAAACGCGCGCGAAGTGGATAAACCCATCGCCGGTTTGCTGAAGGATTTGAAAGCGCGCGGTTTGTTGAAAGACACGCTGGTCATTTGGGCTGGCGAATTCGGGCGTACTCCGGTTTCTGAAGACGGCGACGGACGCGACCACAACCCTTACGGCTATTCGATCTGGATGGCTGGCGGCGGGGTCAAAGGCGGTTATATTTACGGAGCGACGGACGACATCGCCTATCACGCCGTCGAAGACCGTATGCACATCCACGATTTCCACGCGACGATGCTGCACTTATTGGGCTTCGATCATGAACGACTGACTTACAACTTCAGCGGACGCAACTTCCGCCTGACAGACGTTGCCGGAGTCGTCGCTCAAAAAATCATCGCGTAGTTCTGCCAATGCAGCAGTAAGTTCTGAAGCCTTTGATCGAGGGCATAACCTGCACACTCTGAGGTTGGATACCGTCAACTCGTACTCGATTCCGGTATTCTCGCCGCCCTGCTGCCGTGCGGTTTGGAGTGCTGCGACTCGTCGCAGCTTTGCATTCTCAAGTTGAAGTTGACCGGGACAGCAAGGTTCTGACCAGGAACGAAAAGCGGCGACAAGTCGCGCACTCCACACAGCAATTCTCAGTTTGACTGTACCGTACTGCGGGATCGTGACAGGAGACGGCTTCCGTACCACCGAAATCACACAAAAGTCAGACTCCGCAGGTTGGACAACCTACGGTACGCATGCCGGTCATCGCCAAACTGAGAATTGCTGCACTCCATAAACGCACTGCTCTAACTCGTTGAAAATAGGTCGTTTTAATTTGCACAAGCTTCAATTATTTGATTTTCTAACAGGGTGGCTGATATTCAGCCACCCTGTTTTTGTTGGTGAACTAATGCCCTTGCGTCAATCTCTCCATCTTTCATACTTTGGCCAGGGCGGATAGAATCGCTCAGCGCTGATGACGGCGACTTCAAATCATCAACACTTGAGGAACATAGAAAAGTGATGCAGCAACCCGGTCGTTTGCTGGCGGCAATGGCTCATCCCGACGATGCGGAAATTCTGCTCGGCGGGACGTTGTTTCACTTGAAACGTTTGGGCTGGGAACTTGGCATTATCACGATGACCAGCGGAGATTGCGGATCGGCGACTCACAGCAAAGAAGAAATCTCGCGGATTCGGTTTGCCGAAGCCCAAGCCGCCGCCGATTTTCTTGGCGCCTGGTATGGCTGCGTTGGATTGATGGACGTTGAAGTTTTTGCCAACGCCGAAAACCAACGCCGTGTGGTTGAACTGATGCGGGAGTTCAACCCCGATGTCGTCATCACTCATTCGCCGGTGGATTACATGCTCGACCATGAAGAAACTTCGCGGCTGGTTCGCGGAGCCAGCTTCGCGCTTTCGATGCCGCTCTATCAGACTCGGCAAATCGCCCCGGCAAAACCGACTGGGAAGACCCCGGCGCTTTATTACGCCGATCCGATTGAAGGCCTTGACGCGATGGGCGAACGTCGCTGGCCGCAGTTTTACGTCAACATCACTGAAACCATTGATCAAAAAAAAGAACTGCTCAGCCGTCACGCTTCGCAACGCGACTGGCTGCGCGCCCATCACGGAGTTGACCAGTACCTGAACCAGATGGCCGAGTGGGCTGCCAAGTTTGGAGTCGAATGCGGCCTCGATTTTGCCGAAGGCTTTCGCCAGCATCTGGGACACGGTTATCCGCATGAGCCTGTGCTGCAACAGGCATTGAATTCATTCATCAAAACCAAACCATCCACGAAGGAGAATTCCATCAAATGAGTCAGTTGAACATTGGCATTGTCGGTCTGGGCTGGGTAGCCGGAGCGCACATCGAAGCTTTCAAACACATCCCCGGCGCAAAAGTCACAGCAATCTGTTCGCGCCGCGAACTGGACGAAGCGGCGATTTCGGCTCAGTACGGAACGCCGCTAAAAGCTTACACCGATTACGCGGCGATGCTGGCCGATCCGAACATTCACGTCATTGATATTTGCACGCCGCATCCGTTTCACCCGGAACAGGCCATTGCCGCCGCCAAAGCCGGAAAGCACCTGATTATCGAAAAACCGCTTGCCATCAAATACGAAGATGCTGTGGCGATGCGAAACGCAATTCACGCAGCAGGCGTCCAAGCCTGCGTTTGTTTTGAAGTCCGATTCAGCAGCCAGGGCACAATGCTGCGTTCGACAATTGACCAGGGCTTGCTGGGCAAACTGCATTACGCCGAAGTGGATTATTACCACGGCATCGGCCCCTGGTACGGCCAGTTCCCCTGGAACGTGAAGAAAGACATGGGCGGCAGTTCCCTGCTGACCGCCGGATGCCACGCCATGGATTTGCTGCTCTGGTACATGGATTCCGAAGTCGAAGAAGTCACCAGCTACGCCACGCGCAGCAGCAATCCGATTTTCGATTCGTATGAATACCCAAGCTCGACCGTCACCATTCTGAAATTCAAAGACGGCAAGGTCGGCAAATGCGCCTCGATTGTGGATTGTTTGCAGCCGTATTACTTCCACATTCATCTGGTCGGCAGCGAAGGCAGTTTGTTGGATAACAAAATTTACAGCGCCAAGCTGGCAGGCATGAACAAAGCCAAATGGAGCACTCTGGAAACCGGCTTGATTGATTCCGGCGACGTCTCCGATCACCCTTACCAACCGCAGTTCCAGGCGTTCGTTAATGCGGTGAACAAAAACGAAAAGATGCCGCTGACCGATTTCGACACGGCGTTTGAATCGCATCGGGTGGTCTTTGCTGCGGATTTATCTGCGGCTGAGGGCCGAACGGTGAAGATGTCCGAGTTGAAATTCTGAGGTTACGTTCAGATTTCACGCTTCAGCGTGTCTGCGTTCGTACACGCTGAAGCGTGAACTCTGAACCTTATTGCCGTCGTCGGGCGCGCAGCAACACCCAATCGCAATCCGGCGAACAAAGAGCGTTGTAATTTTGCTCAGCCACTTTTTCCGTCACCAGCTTTTCGGCTTTCGTCACCCCTTCA